>CAZXVY010000386.1:0-2511 GCA_964644115.1 uncultured Terriglobales bacterium | reverse complement strand
CTTCGCGGTCCTTACCTTTGGACGGAATCACGCGCGCGTCCAGTCCGCGGCGGCGTGCAGATTCGATGCCCGGGGCCTCAGCGCGATTCGAGATCACCACCGCGATGCGTGCTCCAGGGATGCGGCCCGCGGCCACGGAGTCGGCGATAGCCTCGAAGTTCGAGCCGCGGCCGGAAAGGAGAATCCCGATGTTCTTCATTGGAGAATTAGCCACAGTCAGAGGAATTGAATCATTGAATCAGTGAATCATTGAATCATTGACGAACTCGAGCCGTAGCCGAATGATTCAATGATTCAATCGCTTAATGATTCAATCCGCGCATCACTGATGAAAGTCAGGCGTACCTCACTTTCCTTTCCCCGCGCACGATGCGGCCGATGGTATACCCCTTTTCGCCGGCGCGGCGCAGCACCGCGTGCACGCGCTTGAGTTTGGGCGGCGGCACCACCAGCACCATGCCGATGCCCATGTTAAAGGTACGCAGCATGTCGTGCTGGGGGACGTTGCCCAGCTTGCGCAGATGTTCGAAGATGGGCAGGACGGGCCAGGAGCCCAGTTCCACCAGCGCGCCGGTGTTCCTGGGCAGCACGCGCGGCAGGTTGTCGGTGATGCCGCCGCCGGTGATGTGGGCCAGGGCGGAGACCGCTCCACTTTCCACCAGCGGCTTCACCACCCGCCAGTAGCTTTTGTGGACGCGCAGCAGCTCGGCGCCGACCTTGCCCTGGATTTCGCGCACGAAGGTCTGCGGGGTGTAGCCGGCCACTTCAAACAGCAGCTTGCGGGCGAGCGAATAGCCGTTGGTGTGCAGGCCGTTCGACGCCAGGCCGATCAGCACATCGCCCGTGCGGACGTCCTTGCCGGTGAGGATGCGCTTGCGGTCCACCACTCCCACGATGAAACCCGCCAGGTCGTATTCGCCGGGAGGATAAAAGCCGGGCATTTCCGCGGTTTCGCCGCCCAGCAGCGCGCAACCGTTCTCCTTGCAGGCGTCGGCCATGCCGCTGACGATCTTTTCCACCACCTCGGGCTCGAGGCGGCCGGTGGCCAGGTAGTCCATGAAGAAGAGGGGAGCGGCGCCCTGTACGGCAATGTCGTTCACGCAATGGTTCACCAGGTCGGCGCCCACGGTGTGGTGCTGCGAGGTGGCGAAGGCGACCTTGAGCTTGGTGCCTACGCCGTCCACGCTGGAAACCAACACCGGATCGCGGTAGCGGCGCCGGTCCACGGCAAACAGCCCGCCGAAGCCTCCAATCTCGCTGAGCACGCCGCGGGTAAAGGTGCGACGGGCCAGCAGCTTGATGCGCTGCTTGGCGCGCTCGGCGCGGCCGATGTCCACGCCCGCGTCGGCGTAGGTTACGACCCTCGAGGGCGGCTTGGGTTCGCTGGCGGAGGCCAAGGTATCCTGCCGGGCCGCGCTCGCCCAGGGCAATTCGGCGCGGCGCATGAAGAAAGGAGATTCTAGCATCCGCGGAAGCTCGCCACCGCGCGTGAAACCTCCGCTCACCAAGTCGGCCGAATCCGCGCCTACGACCTGGGCTGGCAGATTTTCCCGACTAACGCCTCCTTTTTCGTGCCACCATATTTCGCGGTGGCCTTGTTTTCTCGCATCTGGCCAGCCATGATCCGGGAAAGGCGCATCCCACTTATAAGGAGGAAGCCATGAGGTTACGAAAATGGGTACTTGCCGGGTGCGTGCTCGCGCTGGCGGCCACGGCCGTCGGCCAGGGCGCCGCAGCGCCCAACCCGCGTACCGTTCAACGGATTGAAAAAGAGGTGTTGCATGAGTTGCGGATGCTGCCCTACCTGGGCGTATTCGACAATCTGGCGTTCAAAGTGGACGGATACAAGGTCACGCTGATGGGGCAGGTGACGCGGGACACCTTGAAATCAGACGCCGAGCGCGCCGTGAAGAGCATTGAAGGCGTGGAGCAGGTGGACAATCAGATCGAGGTCCTGCCCGTTTCCTTCAATGACGACCGCCTGCGCCGCCGCCTCTACCGAGCGATCTATAGTTTTGCACCGTTGCAGAAGTATTCGCTAGGAGTACACCAGCCGATCCGGATCATCGTGAAAAACGGTCACCTGAAGCTGGAAGGGGTAGTGGACAACCAAGCCGACAAGAACGCCGCTGGGATTCGCGCCAATGGCGTGTCGGGAGTGTTTTCCGTGACCAACAACCTGCAGGTAGCCAAGTAAGGCCACGGAACGCCAAAAAGGGGCAGCCCATGGCGCCGGTGAATGCCTGCCGCATCCGGTGAGCCTTCTTTTGTGATGGCGGCCTGCGGGGTTCGCAGGTTCGGGCGGCCCGGATAGGGCGCTTCCGGCGTCCGCCGGGCCGCCCATTTAGCTCTGCTATAATGACGTTTGCGAGAGATGTTTTTGGCCGCCGGTCGCGGCGGCTTTTGCTTCTTTTCCTCGCTCCGCACACGTCGGGGAGTGGCTCAGCCTGGTAGAGCACCTGGTTCGGGACCAGGGGGTCGGAGGTTCAAATCCTCTCTCCCCGACCAACT
>CAZXVY010000385.1:0-2564 GCA_964644115.1 uncultured Terriglobales bacterium | reverse complement strand
ATCACGACCGCTGGCGACTGCTGGCCGCCACCGGGTTCTGCGGCGCGTTCACCACCTTCTCCGCCTTCGCCTACGAGAGCATGGCCTATTGGCGGGAGGGTCAGCGGGCCTTCTTCCTGCTCAATATTGTGTCCAACAACCTGCTGTCTCTGCTGGCAGTTGTGGGTGGGATTGCGCTTCGAAACGGCCAGGCAAACTGACCGAAACCGCGCCCTGCTCCGCGCGTTGACACCCCTAAACACGGGTGTTAGCTTGTAGGGTTGTTAGCGCGCTCGCACCTCCAGGAACTACCCAATGGAAGAAACCCTCAAGCAGGTAGGTGGATTACTGCTCGGCGCGGTCCCCACGGTGCTGCTGTTTCTGAGCGTGTTCCTTGCCTACCTGGTGCTGGTGCATGGGCCCATGGGGCGCGTCCTGGAGGAGCGGCACCGCCGCGGCGCCGGCGCCTTGGAGAAGGCGAAGGCCGACATCGCCGCCGCCGGCGCGCGCACAGCCGATTACGAGCAGCGCATTCGCAACGCGCGCCTGGCCATCTACAAGGCACAGGAGGGGCACCGCCAGAAGGCGCTGGAGGCCCGCGCCGCGGCCGTGGCGCAGGCCCGCGAGCGTGGCGACGCCCTGGTACGCCAGGCCCGGGCAACCTTGGAAGCCGATGTGGCCGCTGCCCAGGGCACACTCCAGGCAGAAGGCAGCCGCTTGGCCGACCAGGTAATCCTGAGCGTCCTCAAGCCCCCGGCGGCGGCGGGCGGGCGGCAAGGATGACTGCGCGCATCGCCACATTCCTTCTGCTTTTCCTGGTACCGCTCTCCCTTTCCATGGCGCAGGAGCATTCCCCGGCGCCGGCCGCTGCGCCGGCGCAGCCGGAAGCTCAGCCGCAACCGGCCCAGCCCGCGCCTGCCCCCGCGCCTGGCGAGGATCACGCCTCCAAGGAACCCGCTGCGGAACCGGCTGCCGCCGGGCACGGCGAAGCCGGCGGCGACCCGCACGCCGAGTTCAAGTACTCCTCCTCGGTAAAGGCCATCGCCAAGGCCACGGGCATGGACGTCACCACCGCCTACTGGGTGAGCGTGATTCTGAACTTCGTGGTGGTGGCGGGTTTGCTGTATGTGCTCCTGAAGAAGCCGCTGGCGGCCTTCTTCCGCGAGCGCACGGACGCCATCCAGAATTCGATTGAGGAAGCGCGCCGCGCCAGCCAAGACGCAGGCGCGCGACTGGCGCAGATCGAGGGCCGGTTGTCGCGCCTGGACGGGGAAATCGCCGAGCTGCGCAACGCCTCCGAAGCCGCCGCCGATGAAGAAGAAAAACGCCAGCAGGAAGCCGCCCGCCAAGATGCCGCCCGCATCGTGCGCAGCGCCGAGCAGGAAATTGACTCCGCCGCCCGCCTGGCCCGCCGCGAACTGCGCGCCTACGCCGCCGAACTGGCGGTCTCGCTGGCGGAAAAGAAAATCCAGGTGACGCCCGCCGCCGACCAGGAGTTGGTGCGCCGCTTCACCGACCGGCTGAACCAGGATGGCGGCCGCTCATGAAGGCCGCTGCCGGCAAGTACGCGCGCGCGCTGGCCGACGTGGTGGTGGGCCGCCAGCTCGACCCCGCGAAGACGGTGGAAGAAGTCAGTGCCATGGCCGGAGTAATCGCGGGCAGCGCGGAGTTGCGCACCGTGCTGCAGAATCCGTCGGTGCAGGCGAAGCAGAAGCTGGCTGTGCTGGATGCCCTGGTTTCGCGCCTGGGACTATCCCGTTACGTGCGCAACTTTACCGCGCTGCTGGTGGACAACCGGCGCATTGCCGCCATGCCCGAGATTGCGCGCCAGTTTGCGCTTGAGCTCGACGACCGCCTGGGCTTCGCCCAGGCCGACGTTACCACCGCCCGCGACTTGGACGACGCCGAAAAGAGCGCGCTGACGGGGCACATCGAGCGCCTCACCGGACGCAAGGTGCGCGCCCAGTACGCGCAGGATCCAAAGCTGCTGGGCGGAGCTGTGGTCCGGGTGGGCAGCACGGTGTACGACGGTTCGGTGCGCGGGCAGTTGCAGCGCCTGAAAGAGCACATCCGCGGCGAGTGACCCGCGGCGGCAGAGCGGAACACACCTATGATCAAGGCCGACGAAATCACAAAAATCATCCGCGAGCAGATTGAGAACTACGAGTCGCGCATCTCGGTGGACGAGGTGGGCACCATCATCTCCCTGGGCGACGGCATTGCCCGCGTCCACGGCCTGGACAAGGTGATGGCTGGCGAGCTGCTGGCCTTCCCGCACGGGGTTTCTGGCATCGCCATGAACCTGGAAGAAGACCAGGTGGGAACCGTGCTGCTGGGCGACTTCACCGAGATCAAGGAAGGCGACGAGGTCAAGCGCACCCGCCGCATCATGAGCGTCCCCGTAGGCGAAGCCATGGTGGGGCGGGTGGTGGACGCCCTGGGCCAGCCGGTGGACGGCAAGGGCCCCATCGCCACCGACCAATACATCGCGCTGGAACGCCTGGCGCCGGGCGTGATTGACCGCCAGCCGGTGCGCGAGCCCATGGCCACCGGCCTGAAGGCGATTGACAGCATGATCCCCATCG
>CAZXVY010000384.1:0-2570 GCA_964644115.1 uncultured Terriglobales bacterium | reverse complement strand
ACTGGTGGCTTCGTCCGGTGGAACGTAGATCTCGAAGCCGTCTTCGCCGGTGTAGCCGGTGCGGGCGATCAGGATGTTGGGCAATCCGCACACCGTGCCGTGCGTGAACCAGTAGTTCTTGAGGGCGCCCAGATTCGCATCGGTGAGCCCGGCGAGCAGGTCCGCCGCCTTGGGGCCCTGGATGGCAATCTGGGTGTAGTCGTCGCCGGCGTCCTGGGCGCGGGCGTCGAAGCCGCGAATGTTGTCTCGCACCCATTCGAAGTCCTTCTCTCGGGTGCCGGCGTTGATCACCAGAAGGTAATCGTTCTCCGCCAGCTTGTGGACGATGACGTCGTCCACGAACGTCCCTTGCGGGTAGAGCAGCGCGGAGTAGTGGGCCTGGCCGGTGGCCAGACGCGCGGCGTCGTTCATGGAGATGTGTTGCACCGCGGCCAGCGCCTGCGGCCCGCGGATGAAGATGTCGCCCATGTGGCTGACATCGAAGACGCCCACCGCGGTGCGCACCGCCAAGTGCTCGGCGATGAGCCCGCCGGAACGCGCCGCCGAGCCGGGATACTCCACGGGCATGTCCCATCCCCCGAAGTCCACCATCTTCGCCCCCATCTGCCGGTGGACGGAGTGGAGCGCGGTCTTGCGCAGCGTGGGCGTGGTGGCCTCAGCGGTGGCGGACAAGTACGGTTCCCTGCTCTCTACGGTGGTCTGGGACGACGAAGAAGAACCAGCTACGTTAGCACGCGCTTTTTCCGGCGGTCAACGCTGCCCCGGGGCCCCGCCTTCTTTGGCCCCTTCCGCCTCCGGCTGAGCGGCGGGACTGGCCACGCGCACCGGCGTGCTGTACGCATATCCGTAGTAGCGCGTGTTGCAGTGTTCGCAGCGGAAGGGACGCCGCAGCGTGAGCGGCAACAGGAAGCGCTCCACGAACCCGCGGCGGCGCGAGCGGTGGACGCTGTAGCTGCGGCACTTGGGACAGGCGCGGACGGACATCCCAACCAATATACAACCCGGTGACGGCGGTTCACCCTTCCCTTGCTGGAAAAAACGCGCTAGAGTTTCCGGTTATGGCGGAAAAGTTCAAATGCGGGTTGTGCGAGCAGGAAGAAGCCCAGTGCAAGTGCGAGCGCTATTGCGGGCTCTGCCAGGGAGCGCACCAGGTCCGGCTGTGCCAGGACGGCATGTACTACTGCCTGGACTGCCGCGAAGCCTGCGACTTCCAGGCACAGTACTGAAAGGCAGTGGCCAGTGGTCAGAGGCCAGAGAAAGACCTCCACGTGTCCCGCTAATCCAGGCTTACCTTCCACCCCTTGACGCCCGCGCGCTGGAACGACGCTGTGGCCCTGTTCGGGCCGCGCGGCGCCTGCGCCGGCTGCTGGTGCATGGCCTGGCGCCTGCCGCATTCGCAGTATCGGAGACAAACCGGCGCCGGCAACCGCAGGAGGCTGCGCCAGCGAGTGAAGTCGGGCAGCGCCCCCGGGGTGCTGGCTTACGTGGACGGAAAGCCTGCGGGCTGGTGCAGCATCGCACCGCGCGAGGAGTTCGCCTTTCTCTCGCGCTCCCGAGTGTTGGGTCCGGTGGACGCAGAACCGGTGTGGTCGGTCTCCTGCTTCTTCATTGCACGGCAGTACCGGCGGCAGGGCGTCACCGTGCCGCTGCTCCGGGCGGCGGTGGAGCTGGCGCGCAAGAAGGGCGCGCGCATGGTTGAGGGCTATCCGGTTGATCCGCAGCAGGGAAAACTGCCCGGGGTCTTCCTGTGGACGGGGGTTCCGAAGACGTTTCTGCGCGCCGGATTCAAGGAAGTGGCAAGAAGATCGGCGACGCGGCCGGTGATGCGCAAGCGCGTGTAGCCCGGCCACCCTCGGCCAGGCCGTTGAAAAAGCTCACCACAAAGGACACGAAGGTTCGCACGAAGGGACCGGCCGAGACTGCCGGGGCTACATCAGATCACCACGGTCTCTTTGTACTCGCCGAAGACCCGCCGCAGGGCGTCGGAGATTTCACCCACGGTGGCGCTGGCTTCCACCGCACTCAGGATGTGCGGCATGAGGTTCGAGCCGGAGCGGGCCGCGTCCTCGACGGCCAAAAGGGCCGCTTGCCACGGCGCTGGGTCGCGGCGAACGCGCAGCGCGCGAACGCGCTCCACCTGCCGGCGTTCCAGGGCGTCGTCCACGCGCTGGATGGGCACGGACTTTTCTTCCTCCAGGGTGAAGCGGTTCACGCCCACCACAATGGCTTCTTTGCGGTCCACGGCCTGCTGGTAGTGGTAGGCGGCGTTCTGGATCTCCTGCTGCACGAAGCCGCGCTCGATGGCCTTCAGCATCCCGCCCAGCGCCTCGATCTTTTCCAGATAGGCCGCGGCGCGGGATTCGATGTCGCTGGTCATGGCTTCGATGTAATACGAACCTGCCAGCGGATCCACGGTGTTGGGCACGCCCGATTCATAGCCGATGATCTGCTGGGTGCGCAGGGCGATGCGGGCCGCGTTCTCCGTGGGCAGGCCCAGGGCTTCGTCGAAGGAGTTGGTGTGCAGCGACTGGGTCCCGCCCAGCACCGCGGCCACGGCCTGCAACGTGGTG
>CAZXVY010000383.1:0-2580 GCA_964644115.1 uncultured Terriglobales bacterium | reverse complement strand
ACCATCGCCATCGTGGGCCGGCCCAACGTGGGCAAGTCCACGCTCTTCAACCGCATCGTGGGGCGGCGCCGCGCCATCGTGGGCGACGAGCCCGGCATCACCCGCGACCGCATCTACTCCGACGCCGAGTGGCAGGGCCGCAGCCTGCGCGTGGTGGACACCGGCGGCATCCTGCCCCACGACCAGGAATTCATCCCGGCGGAAGTTTTTCGCCAGGCGCGGGTGGCGCTGGACGAGGCCGCCGCCATCGTCATGGTGGTGGACGGGCGCACGGAACTCGCCGCTCCCGACCTCGAACTCGCCCGCCTGCTGCTGCGCACCGGCAAGCCGCTCTTCCTCGCCGTCAACAAGCTGGACACCCAGCAGCTCGAAGCCACAGCCGACGAGTTCCGGCGCCTGGGCATCGGCAACGTTTTCCCCGTCTCCGCAGAACACGGCGCGGGTGTGGCCGAGCTGCTCGATGCGGTGCTGGAGAAAATCCCAGCCACAGAGGGCACAGAGGTCGCGGGGGAGGAAGAAGCCGCGGCCGGGGACGGCCGCGCCACACAAGAGATCAAGGTCGCCATCATCGGCCGGCCCAACGTGGGCAAGTCCACGCTGCTCAACCAGCTCACCGGAAGCGCGCGCGCCATCGTCTCGGAGATTCCCGGCACCACGCGCGACGCCGTGGACGAAATCGTGGAGCGCGACGGCCGCGTCTACCGCTTCATCGATACCGCCGGCATCCGCCGCAAAGGCAAGACCAGAATGATGGCGGAAAAACTCAGCGTGGTCATGGCGCGCAAACACCTGGAGTCCGCCGACGTCGCCCTGCTCATGATTGACGCCGTCGAGGGCGTTACCGCGCTCGACGCCAACATCGCCGGCTACGCCCACGAAAGCGGGCGCTCGGTGATCGTCGTGGTGAACAAATGGGACCTGGTGGCCGGTGCAGCCCGGCGGCCCTCGGCCGCGCGCACACCCGGAGGCCGCATACGCCCGGGAGAAGACGAACCCGCATCGCCGCACGACTACGAGCAGCGCCTGCGTGACAAACTGAAGTTTCTCGCCTACGCGCCGGTGCTGTTCATTTCCGCAGTCAGCGGCAAGAACACGGAAAAGGTTTTCCAGACGGTGGAATTGGTTGCCGCCGAGCGCCGCAAGCGCATTCCCACGGCGGAGATCAACCGCTTCCTGGCCACCGTGGACTTCGAGCGCGCCAGCGTGCCCTCGGCAAAGAAAGTTAGGATTTACTACATGACCCAGGCGGCCACCTCCCCGCCCACCTTCGTGCTCTTCACCGACAGGGCGGTGAAGCTGCACTTTTCCTACCAGCGCTTCCTGGAGAACCAGATCCGCCGCGCCTTCGGCTTCGTGGGAACGCCCATCTGGATCAAGAACCGGGCGAGGAAGTGAAGCGATTGAATCATTGAGGGATTGAATCATTGAAGGATTGAATCATTGAGCGATTGAATCATTGAATCATTGAAGAACCATTGAACCCGCGGCTCACGCCAATGATTCAATAGGTCGCGGCTGCGCCGGCGCCGGAAACAGCACGTCTCCCACCCGCGCATAACGCGATCCGAAGAAGTGCAGAGTGTACGACTGGAAGAAGAAGAGGCCGGGAGTGGCAATCAGCGCCACCAGCCAGAACAGCGCCAGCAACAGGATGCCGCCCACCACCACCACTGCGCCGACGGTGAACAGGTTCCAGGTGAGACCGACAGCCAGGCCGGCCATCCCCACCGCGGCCCCGGCGATGCCCAGCGGGATCAGCAGAATCAGGATCACGATCAGGGTGATGATGCCGAACAGGATCGCGGCGGCCACCGCCAGCACTGCCTTCATCAGCACGTAGACCGCGTACGCTCCCTTCTCCGCCTTCAGCAGCGGGGTGAAGCGCCGCCATCCTTCCAGCGCTCCCGTGTCTTCCAGGGCCATGATGGGCAGCACGAAGTCTTTGCTGAAGAGCCATATCACCAGATTCGTGATCACCACCGCGAGCGCCGCAAACATCAGCCCCAGGCTTCCGAGAATGGCCAGGGCCACGTGCTCCGCCGGGTTCTGGAGCACGCCCAGCGCCGCGCCGATAAGCAGCGGCACGCCCACCACCACGCCCATGACCAGCAGGGCCACCAGGGTGAAGCCGATCTGCCACCAGAAGAAGGAGCGGCCTTGCCGTCTCCAGCGGCGCCAGCCCGCGCGCAGCTCGCAGCGGTCGTGCAGCACGGTTTCCAGCAGCACGAAGCGAAAAACACAGCTGACATAAATCCACAGCAGGCCCAGCACCAGCAGCACCGCCACCGCCAGCACCACCCACGGCAGCATCTGGGCCACCAGGCCGGCCACGTCCCACTCGCCGGCAAAGAACTGCAGGAAGTCCTTCTTGTCGTCGCGGGGAAAGTCGCTCGGCGACGGGATGTTGATGTTGCTCCCGCCGCCGCTGCCCATGCCGAACTCGCCCGTCAGCAGGCCGAGCAGGGAAAGCCGCCACCACAGCCGCCAGCGAAATGGCTGAAAAAGCTTTTGCTTGACGTGCTCCACCGCCGGGGTGACGGCCTCGATCCCGGAAAGGGGTTCCGGTTGCATCGCTACCTC
>CAZXVY010000382.1:0-2598 GCA_964644115.1 uncultured Terriglobales bacterium | reverse complement strand
CGAGCACATCGCGCGCGAACAACCCGCGTCCGGGCCCGAGCTCGATCACATCCACCCGCGCAGGACATCCCAGCGCGCGCCACATCTCTTCGAACTGGCGGGCCAGCAGGCGCCCGAAGACGGCGTGCACGTCGCTGGACGTGTAGAAATCGCCCGCCTTCCCGAACTGCTCGGCGGACCGCATGTAGTAGCCGAGATCAGGATGGTAGAGACACAGTTCCATGTAGCGCGAAAACGGCATGGGGCCGCGGGCGGCGATTTCTTCGGCGATGACGCGGCGCAAGGACATGTGCGATGTGTGATGTGTGATGTGCGATGTTAGAACACATCACACATCTCACATCACACATCGCACATGTTCTCTATTCGTACCTCAGCGCCTCGATGGGATCGAGTCTCGCCGCCTTGATGGCGGGCAGCATGCCGCTCACCAGCCCCACGAACATCAGGATGGAGGTCGCCACCAAAAGCGTAAAGGGATCGATGTTCAGGTGGATGTTGCCGGCGTCGGCGTTCTTGGCGATGACGCCGTAAAGTGGGAGCGAGCCCGCCAGCCAGGACACGGCATAAGCCAGCAGGATGCCGAGCACCCCGCCGGCGAAGGTAATGGCCAGGGCTTCGGCCAGGAACTGGAAGAGGATGTCGCGCCGGCGCGCGCCCAGGGCCTTCTCCACCCCGATCTCGCGAGTGCGCTGGGTCACCGACACCAGCATGATGTTCATCAGCCCCACGCCGCCAATTCCCAGCGTCAGCAATCCGATAAACGCCAACAGGATGCGCAGCCCGGTGGAGATGATGTGGAACTCCTTCAGGTCTTTCATGGTGTTGAACACCCACACCGCGCGCTTGTCCTTGGGATTGAAGCCGTGGGTCTGGCCCAGCACGGTGCGCACCTGCTGCTCCACCTTCTCGTACTCCATGCCTTCGTAGTCCAGGAAGATGCCCTGCAGGTAATAGGTATCCTTCAGGTCGCTCATGGTGCTGAAGGGAATGTAGACCTGGGTATTGATGTTGTCGTTGCCCTCCTGCATCTTGGGCGTCAGGAAGCCAATCACCTCAAAGCTGATGCCGCCAATGCGCACCCTCTCGCCTAAAGCGTACTGGCCGGAAAAGAGTTTGGCCTTGGAGTCGGAGCTCAGCACCACCACCCGGGAGCGCGCGCTCACGTCGGTTTCGTTAAAAAAGCGGCCCTGCTCCAGTTCCAGGCTGCGCATCCTCTGCAGTCCGGTGTGGCATCCGATGACTTCCCAGTCAAAGTTGCGCACGTCACGCTGGATCTTGGCATTGTGGAAGGCCATGGGGCTGATGCGGCTCACCAGGGGCACGCCCGTGCGGATGCGCTCCACGTCGTCCATGGTGAGACGGATTTCCGTCCCTGCCTTCGACCCGCCGGCCTGCATGGAGGTGCGCCCGGGGAACACTCCGATCATCTTGCTGCCGAAGTTGGCGAAGATGTTCTCGATGGCCTGCTGAAAGCCGGCGCCATAGGCCAGCAGCATGACCACGGTCGCGATGCCCCAGGCCATGCCCAGCATGGTCAGGGCGCTGCGCCTGCGGTTGTGCCGCAGGGCGCTCCACGCTTGCCCGAGTAGGTCGCGAAACATGACTCCGCTCCAGCCTCTCCCTTATTGCTTACTGCTTTTTGCTTATTGCTTACTGCTTATTGTTTCTTGCTTCTTCACTCTTTGCGCAGCGCCTCCACCGGCTGCAGCAATGCCGCCTTGCGCGCGGGATAGAGACCGGCGACAATGCCCGCCAGCGCCAGCGCCCCAATGGCCAGCGCCGCCGACGAGGGCACCAGGCGCGGGGTGTCGAATCCTTCGGGCTGGGGCAGCAATCCCAGCAGCGACATGAAGCCTGCGGCCACGGCCAGGCCCACTCCTCCGCTGATCACGGTGAGGAAGGCGCCCTCCAGGAAAAACTGCGTCAGGATGTTGTGATTGGTTGCGCCCAGCGCCTTGCGCAATCCTATCTCCTGGGTGCGTTCGGTCACCGACACCAGCATGATATTGATGATGCCGATGGCGCCCAGGGCCAGCGTCACCAGGCCCACACCGCCCAGGAACATGTTCATGGCGTCGAAAATCTTTCCGATGGTTTCCTGGGCCTTCACCGTGTCCCAGTCCCAGAAGTTGTCGTCGTTGGTGTAATCGAATCCGCCCTTGCGGCGGGCAATGATCCGGCGCACTTCCATGCGGGCGTCGTTGTGCGCCTCGCGCGTCGCCGGACGGTAGTTCAGGAAGCTGATGCCGTCTTCGCGGTCCTCGTCCTTCAGCGGGAACAACGTGCGCATGGTCTGAAAGGGGATGAACACGCGCATATCGGTCTGGCTGGACTCGCCGCGCATCTTTTCGATGGAGCCGATCACCTCGAAGCGCACCCCGTTGAGCAGGATGGTCGAGCCCAGAAAGGGGCGGCCGGGGAACATGTTGCGGCGCATTTCGTCGCCCACTACCGCCACCCGGCGCTGCTGCTGGTCGTCCAGTTCGTTCAGCCAGCGTCCCTGGCCCTGCGGCATGTAGCGGATGTCGTTGTAGTTGGCGTTCACCCCGAACACCTGGCCGTTGGTGCTGTTGAACTCGCTCACCGCGCGGATGT
>CAZXVY010000381.1:0-2611 GCA_964644115.1 uncultured Terriglobales bacterium | reverse complement strand
GGCACCCTGCCGGGCGGACGTGGTGGCAGCTTGCCGGGCGGACGCGGTGGCAGCTTGCCGGGCGGACGCGGTACCAGCCTGCCGGGCGGCAAATTCTAAGCGTCGAGACTCGACAAAGAGGCCGCGAGGAAACTCGCGGCCTCATTTCTTTTTTGGAAAGCCTTGACGCTAGAGCTCTTCTTGCCTACCAGATCTTGCGTCCGAGGAAATTGCCCACTGGTTCCCACAACATGCCGGCAATGCTCCGCCGGTGGCCAAAGATCTTCGCCGTCCCTGCCAAGCCGGACCGCAGCTCTCCGCCCGGATTATCCACAACAATCTCGTAAACAAAAAAATTGGGCAGCCGCTTGCCTTTGAAGGTGCTCCCAGCCAAGAGTCCGGCTTCAATCTCCTGGGAGGCTGGCGCAATGGAAGCAACCGTTCCAGCCCGGGGGCGGATGGAGGACTCACAAAGGATCCTGGCGTCGGCTCCGATCACAGCCTTCTTCGTCTCCGATTCCGGCAAATAGATACGCGCCCGCATGCGGGAAGTGTCGGCAATCTCCACCAGTTCGGTGCCGGCGGTGACATAGGAGCCGAACCGGTCCTGCAGCCGCGGCGTCATCACCACTCCCGAAACCGGACTCCGCAATCGCAGCTTTTCCACTTGCTCGGAACGGATCCGGCTTTCCTCCTGCAGGCGCTGCTGTTCCAGCCGGGCAGGGGCAAAGTTCTCCCACCGGAGCTGCGCCTGTACGGCGCGTGCGGAAGCTACGCGGGCGTCGGCCTCAGCACTCGCTGCCTGGGTTTCCAGCGCGAGGTTGCGGAGGTCGATCACCTCCGCTCCCGCGGAGAGCTGTTGACCTTCCCTGACATATACAGCGTCGACGTAACCGGGAACTTCCGCTCGCAGGATGGCGCGGTTCGCGGGTTCCAGAATGAAGCGGCCCTCCACGGACTCCCGCCAAATCGGGAGGAAGACAAACAGCAACAGTGCAAGGCCGCCCACCAGCCGCCGCCGGGGAGGGAATAGCTGCTGCAACCACTCTTTTTTATCCAAATAAAGTGTATTCATAAACCTCACAAAGCTCCGGATTCGGGAGCGGAAGATGCGGTAGCCAACCGCCAGAGTAGCCAGAAAGCCCCATTCCGGACTGAAGCTGCTGGCCACGTTGCCGACGAAGCGGGCAAAGAGAGACAGCAGACCGTAGCTGTACAAGCCCGAGGCCACCGCATAGGTCACATAGCCGAAGCGCCGCTGCTGGGGCACGAAGGGCACATCGACCGGGAGTTTCCAGACGTGTCTCTTGATCCACGCGGACAGATAAGCCGTGGACTCTTCTTTCAGATCGGGCCAGCCCAGAATCTCGGTCAGGATGTAGTACCCGTCCAACTTGATCAAGGGGTTCCAGTTGAAGAAGAAGACGGCCAATCCAGTGATCAGCACCAGGTTGTACGACCACTCATGGATGAGCCCGCCGGGCGGCGTTCCCCACCACAGTAGCGTAGCAATCCAGCAAATCTGCATCTCCGCCCACGCCCCCCACACCACGGTATTCACCCTCTGCCACTTATTGCCGTAGACGAATACCTCGGTGGAATCGGTGAAGAAGGCAGGGGTCAGATAGATCAGCAGGAACCCCATTCGATGCACTTCGCCGCCGTAGTGCTTGACCGTCAAGGCATGGCCGCACTCATGAAAAAAGAGCACCAGAGAGGCAAGCAGCCAGAATTCCACGATGTCGCGGAAGCTCTTTTCGGTGAAATTAAAAAAAAGGAAGGTATCGTGCCCGAGTTCATCCCATCGGTCATAGAAGACGTAGAGCATGAACACAAAGATCACGAGGCTGAACACTGCATACCAGCGGCTGTAGAGGAACCGGAGCTTGGGGTAAAACCAATTCAGTGCGCGGTCCGGGTCCCACACGCCGAACTCCATATGGGAGACATCGCCATGCGTGGACTTCTTCTCGACGCGCTTCTTGCGCTCCTCGGCAAGGCGCTGCTTGAGGGCAATGTTCTGTTCCAGGGGCGTCTTGTACCAGAAGTCGCCCATGGCGGAGATGGATTCCCTGAGCTGATCCACGGTGTAGACGATTCCTGTTTGTTCGCGATACAGGTCCACAACCTCTTCGACGGCCCGCGTGCCATCGAAGAACTGGACGAGTTCCCATTGCTGCGGGTTGAAGCGGTAGAGAAGGCCCTTCCCGGGGACCAGCGCGGTGACCATGGTCTTGCCGCCCTCGGTGTGCTCCCGCCAGATGAGATTGGGGTGGATCCTGGGCCTGGACTCCTTGACCAGCACCGGAATCTCGGGAAGGGAAGTCTCGAGTGCTTCGGTAAGGTTCATTGCCGATCGGGAATGCGGATGGTAGCGCTCATGCCCGGCCGAAGCTCGCCGCCCGGGCCGACCAGTTCGGCGAGGACCTCAATGGTGCCGCTGGAGGGATCCACCACCGGGCTCACCTTCAGGATCCTGGCCCGGTGCTGGCCTTCCGGCCCGTGCACGGGTCTCACCTCGACCTCGTCACCACTCTTCACCCGGCCCAGGAACCGCTCCGGCAGCGTGAACCGGACACGCAGCGGGGCCACGGCGGAAACCCAGAACAAGCGCTCGCCGAACGCTACCTTC
>CAZXVY010000380.1:0-2636 GCA_964644115.1 uncultured Terriglobales bacterium | reverse complement strand
TGCCGTTGATGAAGTGCATCACCAGTCCCAGCGTCCAGCTTCCGCCCAGCATCTGTCCCAGGCTGCCGGCGATGTCCATGCGGATGCCCATCATGGGCGCGACCATGTACAGCATGAGCGTCATGACGGCGGTTCCAACAAACCCACCGAGGATGGCGTTTCCAATCTTTGGTTTCATCTTGACCTCCACACTGAGCACGATTCGCTGCCCCCCAGCCGGGTTACAGGGCCGGCAGAAAACCGCCGGGCGTGTAACCTGTCCCCAGAGTGGGGCATCATGCCGGGTGTGGGCTTGACTCAACCTCCGGAGCCGGGTATTTGAGCGCGCAACCACAGATCCCCGTAGAGCGCGATGAAGCGGCGCTGATTGCGCGCATCACAGCCGGGGAAAAGACGCTGTTCCACGAACTGATCCGTCCCTACGAGCGCGCGGTCTACCTGGCCGCCTACAGCGTCCTGCGCAACCCCGCCGATGCGGAGGAAGTGGCCCAGGAAACCCTGCTGAAGGCGCTCACCAACCTCCACCAGCTCCTGGCGGACAACAAGTTCAAGGGCTGGCTGCTGCAGATCGCCTTCAATGAAGCGCGAATGCGCCGCCGCAAGGACCACAAGCATCTCTATGAGCCCCTGGAGGGCGAGGAAGAGGGAAACGATGACGCCGGGTTCATGCCCCGGGAGTTCGCGGACTGGCGGGACATTCCCTCCGAGGTCCTGGAGAAGAAAGAGGTAAGACAAGCGGTGGCGCAGGCGCTGCTCACGCTTTCCGAGAAATGCCGCCAGGTCTTCCTCCTGCGCGATGTGCAGCACCTGAGCGTGGAGGAAACCGCACGTGTGCTGGGCATCAGCAAGCCTGCGGTCAAGACCCGGCTGCTGCGCGCCCGCCTGCAGATGCGGGAGCTGCTGGGGCCGGTCTTTCGCCAGCGCTGGACCGACCGCTTGCCTTTCTGGAAGGGGAAAAAACCATGGTAACCTGCGAACAAGTGCGTAAGGAGTTGTCGAACTTCCTCGACGATGACGTGCCTCCGCAGCTGCGCGAGGAGATTCTGGAGCATCTGCGCCATTGCCACCGCTGCTCCGTGCTGGCCGATACCACCAGGAAGGTCCTGTTTATCGTGGGCGATGAGCGGGTGTTTGAGATTCCGGTCGGCTACAGCGAGCGACTGCACCGCTTCCTGGACCAGCATCTGCAGAAGTGACCGCTCCTCCTTTGTAACCTTTGGCGCGCCCATACATCGGGTGTAGAGAGGGCGTTCGCATCGAACGAGCGCCCGGCAACGAGTTCACACCTTCAAGAATCAGGAGGCTTCACAATGAGGAAACTTGCACTCAATCTGGCTGCCGTGGTGGTTCTTTCAACCCTGAGCCTGGCCGCACCCAAGAGCCAGACCTTCACGGGCGAAATCATGGATAGCCAGTGCGCCAACATGGGATCCCACGACACGATGATGAAGAAGGAAGGCATCAAGACGGCCAAGGAATGCACGGCCGGCTGCATCAAGATGGGCGGGAAATACGTCCTGTTCGATGCGGCCAGCAAGACCGTCTACCAGCTCGACGACCAGACCAAGCCGGAGAAGTTTGCCGGCGAGAAGGTCAAGGTGAAGGGCACCTTGAACAAGGACACGAACACCATCCACGTCACCAGCATCCAATCGGGTTCGTAACCAAAGAAACGAGGGCCGGCTGCAACCGGCCCTTTTTGCTTTCTTAGACTTTCCACGGAATCCTCCATGCGCCGATTTGTCGTGATTGCCTCCTTGGCTTTGCTCTTGCTGGGGGCCGCAGGGGTGGCAGTCAGCCAGTTCAGCTTGACGGCGCTCGACGAGCCGGGGCGGGCCGAAACCTACGTTGCTACCAAGGCCAAGCATCTGTTCGTAGCCCGGGACAGCAGCGGGGTCCCGCCGGCGCCGGTCACTACTCCAGCCAGCATCGCCGCGGGAGAAAAGCTCTATGGCGCCGAGTGTGCCACGTGCCACGGGTTGAATGGGAGAACGCCAACCGATGCCGGACGATGGATGTACCCTCGAGCTGCCGACTTGACCTCCGAGCAAGTCCAGCAGTATTCCGACCCGGAGCTTTTCTGGATCCTGAAGAATGGCATCCGGTTGAGCGGAATGCCGGCATTCGGCAGGGTTGAAACGGACGAACACCTCTGGCAGTTGGTTCACTACCTCCGCACCCTGAAGCGATCCGCAGAGCAGCGCTACCCCATGTGCATGCCGCCGTTGACGTTGAGCACCTGGCCGGCGATGTAGGCGGCCTCGTCGGAGGCGAGGAAGCGGACGGCGTGGGCCACGTCCTGATCCGAGCCGGCGCGGCCCAGGGGAATCATTTCCAGGACTTTCTTCTTCAAGTCGTCGGTGAGCACGGCAGTCATGGCGGTTTCGATGTAGCCGGGCGCCACCGCGTTCACGGTGATATTGCGCGAGGCGACTTCGCGGGCCACTGCCTTGGTCAGCCCGATGAGGCCGGCCTTGGAGGCGGCGTAGTTCGCCTGGCCCGCCTGGCCGATCTGCCCGAAGATGCTGGTGATGTTGATGACCCGGCCCCAGCGCTGCTTGAGCATGGAACCGACCACCTGCTGGATGCACAGGTAGGCGCCGACTGGAATCAGGCCGCTCAGCGAGAACAACCGG
>CAZXVY010000379.1:0-2642 GCA_964644115.1 uncultured Terriglobales bacterium | reverse complement strand
GAAAGCTTGCGTGAGTCGAACTCGTCGGAAGACGGGGGTGGGTCACCCCCGCCAATGTTGAAAACCCCAAGAGCCCGCGCAGCGTCTAGATGGTTACGGCGCTCCCGTCGAACTTGCTGAAAGTCAGGCCCTGAAAGGACTCGTTATAGCAGAAGCGCTGGTCGCGCAGGACGCTGATGGCAACTGCTTCGCCCAGCAACAGCGCCTGTTGGTAGTCCGAGCGCCAGTGGATCCCGGCATGATCGCGCCCAATGCCGATGTTGGCGGCGAGCTTGTGCAGTTCGCCGGTGAGCGTCATCTGCCCGGCATCGGAGCCGCTGTAGGGCACCAGAGACAGACCATCCGGGCTGGGCGCCACCGGCTGCGGAAACACGGCGTCGTCGGTGCTGAAATAGGCCTTCAGCATGGTGACGCACGCCCCCGCCACCGTGGAATGCCCCGATCCATAACTGGGATGTTGCGGAGAGCCCGTCGAATAGGCCTGGGGAAGCAAGTAGGTCCCGTATTGCTCGAAGACTTTCGCCACGGCCTGGGAATTCAGGATGTCCGAGTGCAGCGGGTAGCTTCTGGCGCCCGTCTTGGTCCAATGCACCAGGCCCCCGAACTCCTCCGGCCGCAGGGTACGATGCAGCCACCACTTCTGGAACCACTGCGCCTTCAGGGCGCGGCTGGAGACTTCCGACATCAGGGCAATGATGTGCGGCCCGCCGAAGGTGCCGAAACCCACCTGGGTCGCGGACGCGTTGTAGGGATTGCCCGGATTGAACGCAACCCCGTTACCCAGCAACCAGAGCAAGGCCACGAAGTACGCTTGGATGAGCGCATCCACGTGCACCCAGGCGGCGGCATCACGGCCGTTGCGCAGGTAGCGCAGCACGGCGTCCCTGTTGTTCCCCCCAAACGGACCTTGTCCGTTCCGCGCCGCCAGCCAGGACGCCACGTCGGTCAGGTAGTCAATCCCCGGCAGATACGTGGTGTACCGCTGGGTGATGGGAAGCGCACCGAACTCGATCGGCTGCAGCAGGAACTGAGAGACATAGGGGCCAATCGCGTCCCCGGCGGTGAAGCCGCGGAACAAGGTCTGGGGCGTGACCTGGCCGCTTTGCCTGGGGCCGGCAAAACTTCCCAGGGAACTGAGTTCCGCACACGCCTGAAGGGCGGTCGCACTGCCGGCATAGTCGGTGAAATTCACATCGCGGAGTAGTGCGTGCCAGTAAACTTCCACGGCCTCAGCAGCCCTTGCTGCGCTGGCTAGAGCGGGGGCCGGGCCCTGCGCCAACTGGTGAGGATCGAGTCCCTCCATGTCGAAGGCCAGTCCCGCCTGCGGGTTCACCAGCCTGGCGTCACCGCCCAAAATGATGTTCTCGAAATCCTCGGGCTGGGCGGAATCCAGGGCTTTCAGGAGGCTACGGTAAGCGACGGAGTCTACCTCACCAAAACCGTTGTGCGGCAGACCCTTGGAAAAGCTCCCGATGTGGCTGGGATAGCGCGCCTCGTCGCCGTTGGTGCGCTGCTCGGCAAGCCCCAGATTGCGGTCACGCAGGGCCGCATCGCGCCGCAAGAAGTAACCGCGGGCCAGGCGTTGGTCCGGGCCTTGTGGAGCCTGGCTCTGCGCATTTGCCTCCGTCGGCGCGAGGAGTGGGGTCAGACCCAGGGCCGACGCTGTGCAGCCCGCGGCCACACCTCCGACCTTGTGCATAAAGGACCGCCGGCCGGGCTGGTCGGGCTGGCTATCGTTGGCCTTCGGGTGGTTGGTCTCAGGCTGGGATGGATCATCCATACTGCCTTTGCTGGGCAGACCTTCGTCCATGGAGATGTCTCCGGGGAGGGGCGCTGATTATACCATCCCCCTCACTAGCCCCGAAGGGGCGTGGGAACTGTAGCCCACGGCGCAAGCCGTGGGTACAAGCGGGAAACCAGCAAGCCCCATCGGGGCGAAAGAGCAGTTGCGACACAGACTCTGAAGGCCGAAATCCTGAGCGGCGCGCCAGCGCCGCGCAGGCCGAAGGAACTCTGGCGGAAGCGAGTGGGAGTCGAACCCACCGACGACGGGGAAACCCGCCGTCCGCCGGTTTTGAAGACCGGGAGAGTCACCGGACCCCATGCGCTTCCAAAAACAGTTGTCAGTAGCCAGTGGCCAGTGGCCAGTAAAGGCCTACACCTGTTGCCGGCGTGTAGCCGCCAGGCGCTCGGCGGCTTTGGCGAGTGCCTGCTGCTCAGCTTCTTCGCGTGAGTCGGCCGAGGCGCGGGCCACCTGCGCGCCGGGGGAGACGTTGTCCACCTTGCAGTAGAACAGCTTCCCCAGGCGATAGGTGACGACGTGCACCGGCCAGCCCGCAAGCTCCAGCTTGCGCTCGGCGTATTCTTCGGGCTTCACGCTCAGGCCACCTTTTCCGCGGCCGGGGCGGCGGCGCCGCGCTCGACGGGCGCGCCCACCAGGTTGCCCCACTCGGTCCAGGAGCCGTCGTAGTTGGCAACGTTCTTGTAGCCCAGCAGGTACTTGAGCACGAACCAGGTATGGCTGGAGCGCTCGCCGATGCGGCAATAGGCGATCACCGGCTGCGCGCCGTCCACACCTTCGCCGGCGTAGAGGTTGCGCAGCTCGTCGGCGGACTTGAAGCTGCCGTCGTCGTTGCAGGCCT
>CAZXVY010000378.1:0-2646 GCA_964644115.1 uncultured Terriglobales bacterium | reverse complement strand
TTGGTCTTCTGATACGACTTCAGCAGCGGCTTCTCCGACCACTTGGGAATGAACGAAGGGTTCTGGCGATAGCGGTTCAGGCGCTCATACACCTTCCACGCCCCCTTGGCCAACAGAACCACCCCCAACTCCACGTACTTGATCGGCTTGTGCATTCTCGGTTCTCCTGGAAAAATAGCTGCCTTCAGGCAGACCTCGGCCTACACTGCTTCATGGTTTAGATTATGGAAAACAATGCGAGCCCCCATCTGGAAAGCCCTCAAATGCAGGAATTCACGGTTCAGCGGCGCAGGCTTGCATTGAACGGTAGCCCCGCCTAACGGTAAACCCTTGAGAATCAACGGCAACCAGCCAAAATCGAGCGCATAATCTATCATATAGCAGCGGCCGGAGCCATCTTCCTGCCGGGGTTTCCAATGCAACCTCATTCACTAGTAACGATGCATGGACTGCCGGTTGAGATTGCGCTGGTCTGGCCGTTCCATCGTTCCAAATCGGGCGGCGATTTCTACGTGCTTCACGGAACCGTCCAGCTTAAGGACGGCGGCGCGCTGAAAGCGGAAGTTTCGGCGCACCTCACCCTCACCATCGCCCAGGCGCTGCCGTCGCTGGAGCCGGCGGACTGCGAGCACCTGGTGCTGAATGCCATCCGCAAAACGATTGACAACGGCCAACTGGAATTCCAGGAGTCGGCCAAGCTGCAGCCGGTGGAAGTCTCCAGCCGTTACTACAGTTTCCTCGACAAGACGGTGCACTTCCTGGCCCAGCCCGACGAAAGCGTGCTCGCACTCTTGCAGCGCAAGATTTTCTGGCTGGGGCAGCAGCCAAACGCCCGCGTCAGCATCACCGATCCCTGCGACTGCCAGTATGTGAACCAGCCGCCGGAGAAGCTGCTGGAGCTGGCCGGCAAGCTAGCCGCCCAAGGCCTGATCCACATCGAGGGCGAATACGCGACTCCGACGGAAGCCCTGCTGGCACAAAGCGCGCTCTTCCACGAAGTAGTGCAGAACGGACTGGCGCGCTCGCGCGCCCACTATAATCCGGCAATGCTGGCCAAGAAGGCATGACCTACAACACCATCGACGATATGGTCCGCGACTTCGCCCAGGGCGCGGTGGACATCGCCCGCCAGTTCGAAATCACGCTCGACTACAGTGAAGAGAGCCTCGAACAGGTGGAGTCCATCCTGGGGCAACTGCACAACGACCTGCGCCACGCCCCTCCCGGGGGCCGCCCCGCTCCCCCGCCCTCCGACCAGATGGAAATGATGTGCAAGCTCTGGGGCGGATACTTCGGCGAAGTGGTGCGCCGGCGCTGGGGCGGTGAGTGGACGATTGAAACTTATCCCGGCGGCAACTTTGCCACCCTCACCCTCACCCTGCCCGCGGGCAAGATCTTCCCTTCCATCAAGGTCTATCGCCGGCTCAGTGAGGGCGAGCAGGACAACCTGTGGAAGTTCTACCAGAGCATGCGTCCCAAGCTGGCGGCCGCGCCCGGCGCCGCGGTGCAGTAACTTTGCTTTCTGGTCGGCGGAAGCAGCCCACCCAGCAAAGCGGTTCGCAAAGCCGTCTCCGTCGCAACCAGACTTGGTGCCAACCAACAGCCGCATGATAATACGAGCGCCCCCCGCGCGGGGAGATGTGCGGCGAGGTGATGCGGGCCTGGCGTATACTCCGCTCCCATGCAGCCCTCCGGCTGGGCTTCGGCTGCGTGGCGGACCGTGCGCTCCCTTCTCCTGATGGCCGGCGGTGTGTACGTGTTCTTTCTGCTTTACCTCTGGTTCTTCGGCGACTCCCTGGTGTTTTATCCTCCGCCCTCGAGCTACAGCGACGGCGCCCGCATCCTCAAGATTCCCTCCCGCGACGGTGTGCGTTTTTCCGCGGTGTATCTCCCCAATCCCTCCGCGCGCTACACCCTGCTGTTCACCCACGGCAACGCCGAGGACATGGGACACAACTTCGAATTCCTGGAACGCATGCGCGCCGCGGGATTTTCCGTCTTCGCCTGGGACTACCGCGGCTACGGCACCAGCGAAGGACGACCCTCGGAGCAGACCCTGTATCAGGACAGCGAGGTTGCCTACGAGTACCTAACCACCACCCTGAAGGTTGCGCCCGATCGCGTGATTCCTGTGGGGCGCTCGCTGGGCGGAGCTGCGGCTATCCACATCGCCGCCAACCGGCCAGTCGCCGCGCTGATCCTGGAGAGTACGTTCACCTCCGGTCAGAAAATGCTCGCGCCGGTGCGCATTTTTCCCTTCGACCGCTACTTGAACCTGGAGCGCCTGCGCAACGTGCGTTGCCCACTGCTGGTCATTCACGGCACCGCCGACTCGACCATTCCCTTTCATCACGGTGAGGCCCTGTTCGCCGCCGCCAACCATCCCAAGCAGTCTTGGTGGGTCTCCGGGGCCGGCCACAACGATCTCTACTACTTGGCCGGCGCGGAGTACGAAAAGCAGTTGCGCGACTTCGCGGCCTGGGTAGAGCAACTGCAAGGGAGGGCGGGGACTACCAGGTGAAGTTGATGTGTGATGTGTGATGTCTGATGTGTGATGTTCAAAACCGAAGGCTTGCAACCACATACGGACATCGCATCGCACTTCGCACATCGCACATCACACATCGCACATCCGGTGCCCCGTTG
>CAZXVY010000377.1:0-2648 GCA_964644115.1 uncultured Terriglobales bacterium | reverse complement strand
GCCTTTGCCGGCAAGACCTCGGGCGTGATTATCGACTGCATCCTGAACCGCGCGCCGGTCCCCGCCCTCGAGCACAATCCCGACCTGCCTTCGAGGCTCACGGAAATCATCGCGAAGTGTCTGGAGAAGGACCGCGACCTGCGCTACCAGTCAGCGGCGGAGTTGCGCGCCGACCTGAAGCGTTTGAAGCGCGACATTGATTCCACGCGCGTCGGCGGCGGGCTTCCTGCGGGCGCAAAACCGGCGCGCACCGCGGCCGGCGCACGCCGCGTGAGCGGGCAACGGATCGCGGCCCTGGTAAGCCTGGGAATCCTCGCCGGTTGCGCGCTCGGCCTTCTGCTGGCCAAGGGTCTGTGGCGTTCCGAACCCCCGGCGCCGCCCACCTACCGGCAGCTCACCTTCCGCCGCGGCAGCATCCGCAATGCACGCTTCGCGCACGACGGCCAGACCATCCTGTACAGCGCTTCCTGGCAAGGAAACCCGATTGACGTGTACACCGCGCGCCCGGAGGCGCCGGAGGCCCGCTCCATGGGGCTGGCCGGCACCCAGTTGATGGCCGTCTCTTCCACGGGCGAGGTGGCGGTTCTGCTCAACAGCCAGCACATCAATACCTGGGTAAGCCAGGGCACCCTGGCGCGAGCCCCGCTGGTGGGCGGAGCGCCCCGCGAGGTAGTGGAGAACGTGCAGTGGGCCGACTGGTCTCCCGACGGCTCGAGCCTGGCCATCGTGCGCGATGTGGGAGGAAAGAACCGGCTGGAATATCCCGTGGGCAAGGTCCTCTACGAGACCGGCGGCTGGATCGGGCACCCGCGGGTGTCTCCCAAGGGCGACATGGTCGCCTTCATTGACCATCCCACCCAGGGCGATGACAGCGGTTCGGTGGCCGCGGTGGACCTGGAAGGGAACAAGAGGATGCTCTCCGCCAGGTGGTACACGGCCCAGGGCCTGGCTTGGTCGGCCGACGGAACCGAAATCTGGTTCACGGCCAGCCGCAGCGGCATCGACCGCACGCTGGTCGCGGTTACGCCTGCCGGCCAGGAGCGGCTGGTGGCACGCATGCCGGGCACCCTGATGCTGTTCGACATCTGGAAAGACGGCCGCATGCTGCTGGTTCGCGCCAGTTGGCGGCGCGAACTGGTGGGTACTTTCGCCACCGGTCCGGATCGCGATCTCTCCTGGCTGGACTATTCCTATCCCGCCGATTTGTCAGCCGATGGCAAGACCCTGCTGTTCGACGAAGAGGGCGGAGGCGGCGCGCTGGCCTACTCCAAGAGTGCGGGGCTCTCCTACGCGGTGTACCTGCGCAGCACCGACGGCTCGCCCGCCGTCCTGCTGGGCGAGGGCGGCGCGGTGGCGCTTTCGCCGGATGAAAAGTGGGCCATCGCCCAGACCCAGGACTCGCCCTCGCAACTCAAGCTGCTTCCCACCAAGGCGGGCGAGTCACGGTTGCTCACCCAGGGCAAGACCAACCATGGTTGGGCCCGCTGGATGCCCGACGGCAAGCGCATGTTGTTCGCCGGCAACGAACCCGATCACGGTGTGCGTCTGTATGTGCAGAGCATCGAAGCCGGAAGCACTCCCAAGCCGGTCTCGCCCGAAGGCGTGCAAGCCCCAGCCTTCGCCGTTTCTCCCGACGGGAATCTGGTGGCCGCCATCGGCCCTGACCAGAACGGATATCTGTACCCGCTGGCAGGAGGGGAGGCGCGGCGTGTACCCGGGCTGCAGAAGGGAGAGCAGCCCATCAACTGGACGGCCGACGGCCGCTCGCTGCTGGTCTATCGTCCCGGCGAGTTGCCCGCGCGAGTCTTCCGCCTGGATCTCGCCACCGGGCAAAGAACGCTTTGGAAGCAACTCATGCCGTCGGACCCAGCCGGAGTCCAGACCATCGGCCCCATCCTGCTCACGCGCGACCTCAAGACCTGCGTTTACGGGTATCATCGCACTCTGGCAGACCTGTATCTGGTCGAAGACCTGCGATGATCGGCGAAACCATCTCGCACTACCGCATCCTGGAAAAGCTCGGCGGCGGCGGCATGGGTGTGGTCTACAAGGCCGAGGACACCAAGCTGGGTCGCAAGGTGGCCCTGAAGTTTCTCTCCGAGGAACTCTCCGCGGATGCACAGGCACTGGAACGCTTGCACCGCGAGGCCCGTGCCGCCTCCGCGCTCAACCATCCCCACATCTGCACCATTTACGACATTGACCAGCACCAGGGCCGCCACTTCATCGCCATGGAGTACCTGGAAGGCGAGACCCTCAAGTACCGCATCACCGGCCGGCCGCTGAAAGTCGAACTCTTGCTGGAGTACGGCATCCAGATTGCCGACGCGCTCGACGCCGCTCACGCCCAGAACGTGATGCATCGCGACATCAAGCCGGCCAACATTTTCATCACCAAACGCGGACACGCCAAGCTGCTGGATTTCGGCCTGGCCAAACAGGCCGCGAGTTCGTCCTCGCCGCCCCCCAGCGCTGCCCTCGAAGTTACCGCCGCCGTTACCGCTGCTACCTCGCCCGAGCATCTCACCAGCCCGGGCGTGGCCATGGGCACGGTGGCCTACATGTCGCCGGAACAGGCCCTGGGCGAGCCTCTGGACGCGCGCACCGACCTGTTCTCCTTCGGGGTGGTGCTCTACGAGATGGCCACC
>CAZXVY010000376.1:0-2663 GCA_964644115.1 uncultured Terriglobales bacterium | reverse complement strand
AGGTTCAGGTACTTGTGGCCGGCGAACGGGGCTAGCCTTTCGGGAGTTGCGGGCATGGAGCCTCCATGTGCGATGTTGGATGTTAGATGTCTGATGTATGAAGCGTGACTTTTGCAGGGGGAAGGCGGCCAAGGCCGAGAGCGTTTCGCTGGATTGGTTGCCAGGCATCGCACCTCAAACATCGCACATCCGACATCGCAAATCACACATCGCCCCGAACCAAAGCTGTCACTTTTTTCGTCGCCTCTTGCGGCTTACGCTGGGGGTCATGGGAGCCCTCCCTCAGCTCCGGCGGCAAGCTCTGCGCCAGCCGGTGCACTCGCTTTCCTACGTGGACCTGGGCCGCGGCAATGGCGGCGTGGTCCTCGACCTGAGCGATACCGGCGTGGCGGTGCACGCGGTGCAGGCCCTGGGACGGGAACAAGAGCCCCTCGGCTTGGAGTTCCATCTGCTGGAAACCAGCGCCCGCGTCCAGGCTAGGGGCGAAGTGGTGTGGGCGGAGCAGTCGGGCAAGACGGGCATCCGCTTCGTGGAGGTCACTCGCTTCGGCCGCCAGCGTATCAAGGAGTGGATGCTCTACAACGCGCTCTCCGCCAGCGAAAGCGAGACGGCGGAGGCATGGACCCGGAAGCGGCACCCCGACCTGGCCGCCACCGCGGCAACCTCCGTGGCCATGCGCGCCGCCGGTCTGGTGGACGGCGCGCCGCGTGAAGTGCAGTTTGTTTGCGAGATTCCTACCACCACGGACTTGCCCGAACTCCGCCGCTTGCTGGCCCGGAGACTGCAAGCTGAGCCGCAGCCTGGGATCACGGTGCTGCTAGCCTCGATGCTGTTCGCTTCCCTGGTCATGCAGATTGCGCAGGCTCCGCCAACTTGGGCCTTGGCCTTGATGCTGGGACTGGTGGCTCCTCTGTCGTTCTGGTGGCTCTACCGCCTGGCCGCGGAACTATGGCGGGAACAATAACGACGCCTCCCTCCTAACTTCCTACCTCCTCCCTCCTAGCTCAGCGCGCCGGGCATGGCCGGCTTGGCATTGCGAGCTGCGGCGGGCTGTGATACCTTCCGCCGCGTCCGCAATTCAGGAGCGGGAAGGACGATGCGCGTGATCCTGCTGGCGGTGGTCGGGATCGCAGTGGCGGGCGGCTTTGCCGTCCTCATCTACAACAAGCTGGTGCAGCTTCGGGTGCGTTCCGAGTCCGCCTGGGCGGATATTGACGTGCAGCTCAAGCGCCGCCACGACCTGGTCCCCAACCTGGTGGAGACGGTGAAAGGCTACGCCGGGCACGAACAGAAGACGTTCGAGCAGGTCACGCGATTGCGCACCCAAGCGCAAGCCGCCAGCGCGCTCGCCGACCGTGCCCGGGCCGAAGGCGAGCTTACTCAGGGGCTGCGCGGGCTGTTTGCCGTGGCGGAGAACTATCCGCAACTGCGGGCGGCGGAGAACTTCCTGGCATTACAGCGCTCGCTGACCGAGGTGGAAGAAGCGCTGCAGAACGCCCGTCGCTATTACAACGCCGTGGTGCGCGACCTGAATACCGCCGTGCAGAGCTTTCCCAGCAACCTGATCGCCGGCTGGCTCGGGTTCCAGGCACGCGCGTTTTTCGAGCTGGAAAGCGCGTCGGAACGGCAGGCCGCGCCGCTCAAGTTCTAGCTCTTTGCCTGTTTCGCCGCTCGTCTTGCCTGACGCTTTGCTGCTCGTTTGGCGGCTCGCCTCTGTAGGGTTTCGACGGTCGCGTCAAACTAAGTTCGCGCCTGCTCCCCTTTCTCTCGTAGTGGCCCATCAGCAAGCGGATGGCTGGCCAAAAAAATCCAGATCGCTACTGACTACAGCCACCGCGCCCGCGTCGAGGCTGCTGCTGCCGCCAATAGGTTGCTCCAGGATCAAGGCTTCGTGATACAAAACGCGCCAGTATCTTCGCCACAAGCCGAGGATGGACACCGGGTTTCCCTCCGCCTCAATCTTCGCGGCGCGTTGCGGTAGCGGCGCGGGACGTTCTTGTGCTTCATCAGGCATACGAGGGAGGCAGCGAAACGGATTGCCTAGCCAGTGTGGAAGCGGGGACCACGCCCGCAGCGCCCAACCTTGGCCGTGCCGAAACGGGAACGCGGGCGAGGTCTCCCGCTTCAGACCATCTAGGCGGAGAAAGCGGTTCGTGGTATAACCCGAGTGCTCCCTCTTGATTCCCATGCGGCGCAAGGCCCTGCGAACTGTGGGGCCCGAGGAGGCTGGCTTTGGCCGATTCCCGAGGCGGTAAGCGCTTTCCTCTTACGCTGCCCATCACCCTCCACGACGGCAAGTCGCAACGCCGGCTGGCCGCCAGGACCATGGACCTGAGCGCGGCCGGCGCCTACATTTCCGCCAGTCCGGACCTGGAAGTCGGGACCCCGGTTGAGTTCGCGATCACCATTCCGAGCTCGATGGTGGGGTCGCGTAAGGACGTTGAGATCCAGTGCCGTGGACGCGTGGTGCGCCGCGATGCGGCGCCACGCAAGGGGCGCAAGCCGGCAGGGAAGGCGGGCAAGAAGTCAGGCCGGAAAAAGAGCGGCCTGGCCGTGGTGATTGACCACTACAAGTTCACGCGCAAGTAGCGGAGGCAGGCACCGAAAGCATGCTGAAGGTCATACTGGCGGACAACCAGGCCATCTTTCGCGCCGGCGCAGCC
>CAZXVY010000375.1:0-2674 GCA_964644115.1 uncultured Terriglobales bacterium | reverse complement strand
TGTTGGCGGCGATGAGCTGCTTCTTCGAGGGCGTGTCCACGCCGTAGAAGCAGGGAGAAATGGTGGGCGGGCAGGAAATGCGCAGGTGGACTTCGCGGGCGCCGGCGTCGCGCACCATACGCACCAGCTTGCGGCTGGTGGTGCCGCGGACAATGGAGTCGTCGATCAGGACCACGCGTTTGCCGCGTAGCACGCTGCGCACGGGATTGAGCTTGAGCCTGACGCCGAAGTCGCGCACCGACTGCTCGGGCTCGATGAACGTCCGGCCCACGTAGTGATTGCGGATCAGTCCCATGCGGAAGGGAATGGCGCTTTCGGCGGCGTAGCCCATGGCGGCGGTGACCCCGGAATCGGGGACGGGCACCACGATGTCGGCCTCCACCGGAGCCTCGCGGGCGAGTTGGCGTCCGAGTTCCTGGCGGCTCTCGTGGACGGCGCGTCCGAATACCTCGCTGTCCGGCCGGGAGAAGTAGACGTGCTCGAAGATGCAACTGGTGTGCGGCATCTCCGGGGCATAGAAGCGGGAGGAGAGGCCCTCGGGTCCCACCACCAGCAGTTCGCCGGGCTTGACGTCGCGCTCGTACTGGGCGCCGATCAGGTCAAAGGCGCAGGTTTCGGAAGCGAACACGATGGTGTCCTGGCGCTGGCCGGGGGGCGCCGGGATGCGTCCCAGGGACAGCGGGCGGAAGCCGCGCGGATCGCGCACCGCAAACAGGCGGTCGCGGGTGAGCAGCACCAGGGAGAAGGCGCCCTCGATGCGGCGCAGCGCGTCGCAGATGGCCTCAGGCAGGGTCAGTTCCTTAGACTGGGCGATGAGGTGGACGATGACTTCGGTGTCGCTGGTGGTCTGAAAGATGGAGCCCTGGCGCTCGAGGCGGGAGCGGATTTCCTGCGCGTTCACCAAGTTGCCGTTGTGGGCGAGGGCGATCTGGCCCTTGTTGCAGTCCACCACGATGGGCTGGGCGTTGCGCAACGCGGAATCGCCGGCGGTGGAGTAACGGGTGTGCCCGATGGCCAGGGTGCCGGGCAGCTTGCGCAAGGCTTCGCCGGTGAAGATATCCACCACCAGGCCCATGGCGCGGTGCGGACGCAGCAGATGGCCGTCGGAGCTGACGATGCCCGCCGACTCCTGCCCCCGGTGCTGCAGGGCGTGCAGTCCGAGATAGGCGAGGGTGGCGGCTTCGGGATGCGTGTGGATGCCGAACACGCCGCATTCGTCGTGAAATTTGTCAGCGTGCTTCACGTCTCGTTCCTCAGTCGGCGGAGATGTTGATGTATTCCGCCATCGTCGTTGCCAGCGGAACCGGGTCGCCGTGCTTGCGGAGGCTCTCAATGTGCAGCTCGATGGCCTCGCGGATTCGGCGTTCCGTTTCCTTCCTGGTTTTCCCGGTTGCAACACAGCCCGGCAGATCGGGCACGTAGGCCCCGTAGCCGGTGGCAGACTTCTCGTACATGACGGCGTATTTCAATTCCTAGACTCTGGCTGGCACCATCGTTTCCAATTCCAACGCCTGCTCCAGCGCTTGTTCCCACACTCTCCTCAGCTCCGACACGCCTGCCGACACCACCGTCTTGCCGTCTATCAGAATTTCCAGCTTTTCAGGAACTGTGCGCCCGATCGGGTCTGCCGCTACGCCGTATCTTACCCCAACTTGCTGAATGCTCCAGAGGTTGTTTTCGTCGCAGGAAATCAGGACGCGGCTGGCGTCTTCTCCGAAAAGCACACATTCCGGCGGAACGCCGTTGCCCTGGAGTTCGACGCGCGCGCCGATGCCTGCGACAAACGCCGACTCCGCCAGAGCCACGGCCAGGCCTCCCTCGGAGCAGTCGTGCGCGGATTCAATCAGCCCTTCGCCAATCAGCTCGAGCAGGCACCGATGCAGCGCGGCTTCTTTCTTCAGTTCGAGCGCGGGTGGGAACCCCCACAATGCGCGCAGGACGTGGCTGGCGTACTCGGAGGACCCGAACTCGGCCTCGGCATCGGCCGCGTCTCCGGGCTCGGAGGCACGCAGCAGGACCAGGCTGCGGCCGGCTTCGCGGAAGTGCAGGGTCATCATGCGCTCAATCTTTTCCAGGATGCCGACCACGCCCACCACCGGCGTGGGATAAATGCCTTCGCCCAGGGTCTCGTTGTAGAAGCTGACGTTGCCGCCGGTGATGGGCGTGCGCAGCGCGTCGCAGGCGCGGGCCATGCCGTCCACCACCTGGGAAAACTGGTGCATGATGCCGGGCTTTTCGGGATTGCCGAAGTTGAGGCAGTTGGTGGCAGCAACGGGTTGCGCGCCTACGCAGGTCACGTTGCGCGCCGCCTCGGCGACGGCGTGCATGGCGCCGAGGCGCGGATCGAGATAGCACCAGCGTCCGTTGCCGTCGAGCGCCATGGCTAATCCGAGCCCGGTGCCCTTCACGCGGATCACGCCCGCGTCTCCGCCCGGTCCTTGGAAGGTATTGGTGCGCACCATGGACTCGTACTGCTCGAAGATCCAGCGCTTGGAACAAATGTTGGGCGCGGAGAGCAGGCGCTTGAAATTTTCGGTGAGGTCGGACGTCTTCCCCAGCTTGACCGCAGCCGGCATCTCGCGCGGAACCAGCGCCTGCCAGGCTTCGAGCGGCCGGTGATACACGGGCGCCTCTTCGGTAAGGGCGTGGTTGGGAATCTCGGCGACCACGCGGC
>CAZXVY010000374.1:0-2693 GCA_964644115.1 uncultured Terriglobales bacterium | reverse complement strand
CGCTATACTTGTGCGCTTCGGGAGACCACGATGAAAAAACTGATTCCTGTTCTGCTGCTCCTCGCTTCCACGGCGCTGGCGCAGACACCGCCGGCGCGCGAGCTGTACCGCGTCCATTTCTTCAAGGCTGCGCCGGGCAAGTTGCCCGACCTGCTGGAGGCGTACCGCAACGCGCCCGTGCCCGACAACGTCACCCCGCGGCCCCTGATGTTCCGCCACTTGCTGGGCGACGACTGGGACGTGATGGTGATCTATCCGCTGGGCGCCAAGGCGTCGCTCGACGCCAACCCCGCGCCCCTGCCGGAGGCCATGCGGCGCTTCCGCGAGCGGGTAATGGCGGACTACGCCTGGCATTCCGACATCTATTTCAGCGGGCCACCGCTGGCCGAGGTGCAGAAAGCGCTGGCGCTGCCCAAGGAGGCGCAAGGCTCGGGCGGGGTTTACGTGGCTGCGTATTACACCGCGCTGGCCGGACACCACAAGGCGCTGGAAGATGTGCTGAGGCGCGACCAGGCTACGGCGCGGCCGGGAAGCGCGCTGCTGTTCGAGCACGTGCAGGGCGCTCCCTGGGAGTACCTGGCGATCTACCGCTACGCTTCCTGGCTGGAGCTGGCCGCGGCCGAGAGCGACTCCTCGGCCGACGACCGGGCGCGCGCCCAGGGCTTCGCCGACGCCGCAGACATCGGCCTGCAATTGCGCCTGCACGCCGGCTCCCACCACGACAACGTGCTGGGGCGGGAGCAGTAGCGAGTTGCGAGATTGAATCATTGAGCGATTGAATCATTGAATCATTTTAGAAAACCGCCCTCGACCTACCCGATTGGGGCGAGCTAACTCCAATGACTCAATGATTCAATGCCTCAATGATTCAATTTCTGCGCTCGCAACTCTGTACTCGCAACTCTGAACTCTGTACTCTGTACTCCCAACGGAGGCGCCCTCATGGCTTCGCCAGCCGGCGGTCCCGCAGCTTTCAGTCATGATTTCTTCCATGCGCGCGCCAAGGTTTTCGACATCGCGCCCAAGTTTTTCTTCTACGACTTGCAGGGGAACAAGATCGGCTTTCTGAAGCAGAAGCTGTTCAAGCTGAAGGAAGACATCCGGCTGTATACCGACGAGAGCATGACGCAGGAGCTGCTGACCATCAAGGCGCGCAGCATCCTGGACATCTCCGCCGCCTACGACGTGGTGGACGCGCGCGACCAGACCCCGGTGGGGACGCTGAAGCGCAAGGGGCTGAAGTCCATCCTGCAGGACGAGTGGACCATCATGGACGCCGCCGGCAAGGACATCGGGCGCATCCACGAAGATTCCATGGTGCTGGCGCTCCTTCGGCGCTTCCTCACCAACCTGATCCCGCAGTCGTATGTGTTCGAGATCGGCGGGCAGCAGGTGGGAACCGCCAAGCAGCACTTCAATCCCTTCGTGCTCAAGATGGACGTGGACATGCGCCGGGACACGGCCCGCAAGCTCGACCGCCGCCTGGCCGCGGCCGCCGTGGTGCTGCTGCTGGCCATTGAGGGGAAACAGGGGTGAGGAGAATTGAATCATTGAGCGATTGAATCATTGAATCATTTGAAAAACGACCTCAAGCATTCGGCCCGGGCCAATCCGAATGACTCAATGATTCAATGACTCAATGATTCAATCGTTTCATTCCAGAACCGCGCCCGCCCACAGCAGTCCCGGCCCCAAGGCGGCGAGGAAAATCGGGCCGCGCCCGCTGCGAGGCCGGCCCGCATGTTCTTCGAGCGCCATGGTCAGCGCCACTCCGCAGGTGGAAGAGCCCAGGTTGCCGGCGGACCGGGTAACGGCTGGAACTTTCGCCGCCGGCAATTTGGCGCGCTGCAGAAACATCTCCACAATGCGCGGGTTGGGCTGATGGATGGCAAACGCGCTGGCGGCGTCGCGGCTCCTGCCCGCGGCCAGCTCCAGGTCGCCAAGAATTCTGTTCATGCGATCCACGGCGGCCCGCGCCAGGGCCTCGCCGTCGAACTGAAGTTCGATCGCGCCCTCCGCACCGGGCTTGACCTCGATCGCCGAGGCAAACCTGCCATCGCAACTTCCCAGGCCGGCCAGCATGCAGTAGGGAACGAGGCCCGCGGCGCCGGCTTGCGCGGGTTCGTTGGCTGTGGCGACGGAACCCGGTGAGCTCACCAGCACGAAGGCGCTGGCGCCGTCTCCGAACAGGCCTCCGAATTCGCCCGGTACCCGGCCGGGCGCGAGCAGGCGGCTGTGCACGTCGGCGGAGGCAATCAGAAGGCAGTCTGCCTTGCCCGCAGCAAAAAATGCGTCGGCCACGATCAGGCAGTTGACTACTCCCGCGCAGGCGCCGCCGATGTCCAGGACGCCGCAGGCCGGCGGCGCGAGCAGCGCCGAGTGCAGCGCGGCCCCGAGCGAAGGAACTCCGATGCGGGTCTCGCTGGTGGCCAGAATAAAGCTCAGGTTGCCGGCCGAGAGTCCTGCGACTTCGAGCGCCTGCTGTGCGGCGGCCGCGGCCAGTGAAACCTCGTCTTCCTTTTCTGCGGCGCGGGCGATGGATTCAATCCCCGCTCCCTGCGACAACTTGCCCGCCGGCAGTCCGAACTCCTGCTCGACGCTTTCGATGGCTACACGCCGGGACCCAAGGGCCGAGCCCCAGCCGGTAAGGGCCATGGGGGATGCGCCGGGGGCCTGCGGACGCGGCCCACGCC
>CAZXVY010000373.1:898-2694 GCA_964644115.1 uncultured Terriglobales bacterium | reverse complement strand
GAGCCATCGTAGCGCAGGCTGCCCAGCCTGCTGTTTCGCGGGTTGCCAACCCGCGGACATGCGAACCGAACGGACCGTTGGTTGGCAGGCAGGGCGTTCGCCGACTGGCAGTCGGCGAAACAGCAGACAAGGCTGTCTGCGCTACCGGCACAGCATGGCTTGGGCGCTGACGGAACAACGCCACTCGCTGCGGCTGGGCTTCGCTACAGCCGCGCTCCTTCCCAAGGACGTTGGCGCGGGTGACAAGATGCGCTCTTCGACGAGAGGCGCCGACAGGCGAGGAAGTTCAGCCGCCGCTCCCGTTCCCGAGCACCTGTCCGACGCGCGCGGCAACGGCTTGCGGAGTGATGCGATGGAGGCAGACCAGCTTGTCGTCGGCGCGGCAATAGGCCTTCATGCACGGCGCGCACGGGGCATGGTATTGCAGAACTTGCTCGATTTGCCCGTATGGGCCGGTGCGGCGCGGCTCCGTCGGGCCGAATAGCGCGACGACGGGCTTGCCGAGCGCGGCGGCGGCGTGCATCGGGCCGGTGTCGTTGGACACGGCCACTTCGCACAGGCGCAGCCATTCGATCATCTCCAGCAGCGAAGCGCCGCCGGTCAGGTTGAGGCAGCGTCCGGGCGCGGCTCGAGCCAGCGCCTCGCCCAACTCACGCTCGCTGCCGCTGCCGAGGATGGCGAACCGCACGGCGGGGTGATTCGCCGCGCACAACCGGACCGCCTCGACGAAGTGCCCGATGGGCCACCGTTTGTTTTCCCACCGCGCGCCGGGAAGCACGGCGACCCAACGTGCGCTGCCCGGCTGCCACTTCTCGCGGAGGGCGGCGGCCACCGCGGGCCGTTCCGGGAGCCAGGCAAAGCGGCGATGGATCGGGATGCGAAGATGAGGGAGCACTTCGAGGTACCAATCGACCGCGTGGGTCAGGGGCGTGGGCCGGGGCACCGCCACGTCGTAGAAGGCCGGCGCGCCTTCGCGCCCGTCCTGAAGGCCAATCGTGAAACCGCCGTTGGCCAGCCAGGCCACGATGGCGCTGCGGGCCAGGCTTTGCAGGTCGATCACCCAGTCAAACTTCTGGCCCCGGATCTCGCCAAGACTTCGCGCCGCTTCGCCCCAATATCGGGGCGAAATCCACCGCCGCCGGTCAAACGGGATGATGCCCGCCAGGTCGGGATCGCCTTCGAGCAGTGGAGTCAGCCCGTCGTCCAGCCACCAGAACACCTCAGCGTCGGGCCGATGCAGCTTGAGGAGCCGCAGCACCGGCAGCGCCTGCACCACGTCGCCGAGGGAACTGGGTTTGAGGATGAGGACTTTCATGGACCGTGACACGGAATGCGTAAAGCGGAATGCGTAAAACGTAAAACGTAAAACGTAAAACGTTGTCGGACCATCGAACACTTCCAACGATTCCTCTCCTCTTACGTTTCACGTTTCACGTTTTACGTTTTACGTTTCACGTTTCACGTTTCACGTTTCACTCCTCACTTCCCCACTGCCAGCCGGTCCGCCAGCCGGTGCGGGAGTCCCGCCTCGAGGATTTTCTTCTGGGCTTTCGGGATGTCGTAGTCCAGCCGGCGCAGCTCGATCGTTTGGTCGTCCAGGTCGTAGACCACGTAGCCGGCTTTGGGGTTGCCGTCGCGCGGCTGGCCGACCGCACCCACGTTGACGAAGTACTTCTTGCCCGGCTCGACGCGGAACTTGGAGTAGGTGCCGCCGCGCACCACGCTGTCGCGCACGAACGCCAGCGGGACGTGTGTGTGGCCGAAGAAACAAACCGCCGTGTTCTGGTAGGTGAAGC
>CAZXVY010000373.1:591-888 GCA_964644115.1 uncultured Terriglobales bacterium | reverse complement strand
ACCCCAGCGCTGAGGTCCGTCCAGCGTGGCATGGACCATGGTGAAGCTGGCGACCAGCCGGATGTACTTGAATTCGCGGAGCCACTTGCGGTCGTCGGGATTGAGCTGCTTGCGGGTCCAACTGACCGCCTCGGCGGCGTGCGGATTGAACCCTTCGAGATTATCCTCGGTCGAGCAGTATTCGTCGTGGTTGCCCTTGACCACCGGCATGCCCATGCTGCGGATGATCTCGAGGCACTCCTTGGGGTTGGCGTTGTAGCCCACCACGTCCCCGACGCAGCAGCAATGCGTGCAATG
>CAZXVY010000373.1:0-581 GCA_964644115.1 uncultured Terriglobales bacterium | reverse complement strand
TTGTGCTTTGGCGTCATTCAGCACGACCTCGAGGGCCTCGAGGTTGGCGTGAATATCTGCAATCACCGCGTATCTCATTCCATTGGCTCAATCTAGCGGACAATTTCAAAACCGCGAAACTCATTTTTGGCCTCGCCCCAGGCGACGGCCTCCTGGCGCACGAACCCGCCGACCTCCGAATCCTGGATGGCCTTGCGGAACGCTTCCAGCTCCTCGCGCGCGCCCTCGGCGGCCAGTTCGACCCGGCCGTCGGGCAGGTTGCGGACCGCGCCCGAGACCTCGAAGCCGGTCGCCACGGACTTGACCGTGTAACGAAAGCCCACGCCCTGGACGCGGCCAGAATAGTAAATGTGCATCCGCTGCCGGCTCATGTCGCCTGGACCCGTCCAACTCAGCCAAACCGCTTCCCTCCGCCCACCCCGGCGGTTTTGTTGGGCCTGCTGCGCCGGGGGATGAAGCCACAACCCGCCGCGCCGACGCAATAATTTCTTATCCACAAACGGCGATTAACGACGCGGTTGCGCGGTTCGGGCGCATCCGGACACTGCTATGACTGGTAGGGCCATCGCGCTGCGATGGCC
>CAZXVY010000372.1:0-2701 GCA_964644115.1 uncultured Terriglobales bacterium | reverse complement strand
GTCCCTCGGCGAAGCCCTGATAGGTGACGGCGATCATCAGGTTCAGCGCCAGCTTCGCGGCCTGCCCCATCCCCGTGGCGCCCATGTGCTTCACTTCTTTGCCCATGGCTTTCCACAACGGATCGAGTTTCCGAATCACGGGCTCCTTGCCGCCTGCCATGAAGATCAGCGTTCCGCTTTCGGCGCCGGCCTTCGATCCGGTGAGCGGAGCGTCCACGTAATCGGCGCCGCGCGCTTCGACGCGCCCGGCAAAGCGGCGCGTGGCCGCGGGCGAAATCGTGCTCGAATCCACCACCGTCATGCCGGCACTCAGCGCGGACTCGGCGCCGTCTTCTCCGAACAGCACGCGTTCCACCGCGGCCGTGTCCGACACGCAGACCCAGACGGCCTCCGCCTGCGCCGCCGCTTCCCGTGGCGAAGGCGCCGCCCGCGTGCCTGCCACTTCCCTGCCGGGCGTGCGATTCCACACCACCACCTCGTGGCCCGCCTTGGCCAGATTCGCGGCCATCGGCCGGCCCATGATTCCCAGTCCCAGAAACGCCACGCGCATGTTTGCTCCATGGCACTTGGCAGTTGGCGCTTGGCAGTTGGCAGTTGGCATTTGGCACTTGGCCACCTGGCGCCCGACTGCCTGAGTGCTAAGTGCCAAATGCTAAATGCCAATTGCCTTGCTGCCGACTAATGACCAACGACTAACGACTCCTGTATCATTTCTGCTTCCACCGTATGGTGCCAGTCCCATTGCGGAAGCGGGCGCGCCAGTTTACCCGGATGGTGCGGTCTTCCGCCCTCTGCCCGCGCACCGGTGAAACCCACAAGCCCGTCCTGGCCCGCAACGGAGAGCTGGCCGTCACCTTCATCGGCCACTCTGCGTTCTTCATCCAGTGCGGCGGCCAGAACCTGGTGGTGGATCCGAACTTCGCCCGCTGGCTCTTCTTGCTCAAGCGACTGCGCCAGCCCGGCCTGCGCGTCGCCGACCTGCCGCCCATCGACGTGGTGCTGGTGACCCACGCTCATTTCGACCACTTGCACCGGCCGTCGCTGCGCGCCATTGCGCGTCACACGCGCCGCCTGCGGGGTTCGCCGCCCGCCATCGTCGTGCCCCGCGACGTGCGCGACCTGGTACGCCGCCTCGGCTACCGCGAAATCATCGAACTCGACTGGTGGGAAACCCACCAGCGCGACGCGCTCACCATTACTCACGTGCCGGCGCAGCATTGGGGCGCGCGCATCCTCACCGACATGCACCGCGGATACGGCGGCTACGTGGTCCGCAACGGCCGCCACTCTTTCTATCACGCCGGCGACACCGCCTACTTCGACGGCTTCCGTGAAATCGGCCGGCGCCTGCGCCCGGAGTTGGCGCTGCTGCCCATCGGCGCGTATCACCCGCCGCACTCCCGCCGCGTCCACACCAGCCCCGCCGACGCCGTCCGCGCCTTCCGTGATCTTGGCTCCCGCTGGATGGTCCCCATGCACTACGGCAGCTTCCGCCTCACCTATGAACCCCTGGAAGAACCCCTCCAGCTTCTCGCGCAAGAGGCCGGCACCGCCGGCATCAGCGACCGCGTCGTGGTGCTGGAAGAAGGCGTGACCCGGTTCTTCTAGCACTTGGCATTTAGCACTTGGCATTTGGCAAGCCGGCATTCACCCGGCCCGTGGGCTTTTGGCTTACTGCTTATTGCTTATTGCTGAATGCTGACGGCTGAGTGCTCGCTAGTACGCCATCACCACCCGCACATCCCGCACATTCGTACCTGTCGGCCCGGTCATTACCGTGTCGCCCAGCGCGTCAAGCAGGGGAAACGCGTCAAACCGCGCCAGCGCCAGCCCCGCATCCAGCCCGCGCTCTTGCGCTCGCGCCAGCGTAGTTCCATCCGCGACTGCGCCTGCCGCGGCGCTGTTCCCGTCAATGCCGTCGGTGCCTGCGCTGAGCACGGTGATGTTCTCTCCGGCAATTTTCGTGGCGCAATAGAGCGCAAACTGCTGGTTGCGGCCGCCCGCGCCGCTCTCCGCGCCCACCTTCACCGTCACTTCACCCGCGGCGATCACGCACACGCGCTCCCACGCGCGCTCCGACGACTGCCGCAGTTCCCGCACCCGCGCCAGCAGATGGTCCGCCGCCCGTGCATAGTCCCAGTCGTCGCAGCGATTGTCCACTTCCACGCGGAACCCGGCCTGCTTCGCGCTCTCGGCGGCGGCGCCCTCCGCCGTAGCGCTCGACAAGATGGGCCACCAGCGCGAGCGCCGAAACACGGCGTCGTCGGCCTTGGGAGTTTCCTCCAGCGCGTGCCGCGTGAACAGTTCTCGCACCGAAGCCGGAAACTTCTCCAGCATGCCGTACTCCTGCGCAATGCGGTAGCAGTCTTCTGCAGTGGTGGAGTCGGGCATGGTGGGCCCCGACGCCAGCGCGTCCGGCGACCCGGCGGGCACATCGGATACCAGAATGGAAACTTGCTGTGCGGCCCGCGCCGCGCGGTTCCCCTCACTGACCAGCTGGTTGAGCCGATGTCGCTTGACCGTGATCAGGGCGATCTCGCTGGCGGCAAAGAAGCCGCCGACGAGGATCAGCGCCAGCACGATGGCGAGGTCCATGATCGGGTTGCCGGTGATGGTGGTGCTGCTCGACTCAGGCATCGTCGGGAGCTGACGGACCTCCGGCCTGGATGCTCCTGCGGCGGGTGCCGATGCGTCGGGCGGG
>CAZXVY010000371.1:0-2755 GCA_964644115.1 uncultured Terriglobales bacterium | reverse complement strand
TCCCTCGGCTCCGCCCCGACCAAGGTCGGGGCGTCGCTCGGGATGACAAATCCAATTCTCTGTTCCTCCGTGTCTCTGTGTCTCCGTGGTGAAGCCAATCAGCCGAGAACCACTGAGGCAGGGAGGCGCGGAGGAAGGCAAAAGGCAAAATTCAAAAGGCAAAACCAAGATCCCTCGACTCCGCCCCGCAACGCGGGGCGTCGCTCGGGATGACAAATCCAATTCTCTGCTCCTCCGTGTCTCTGTGTCTCCGTGGTGGAAGCAATCAACCGAGAAGTTTGCGGGCGAGCGAGCAGTAGAGGTCCACGGCATCGCGCAGTTGCTTCTTTTCCACGTACTCGCCGTCGGTGTGGGCCACGTGGATGGAGCCGGGGCCGACCAGCAGCGGCTCGCCCCAATTGGTGAGCGCGGGAATGTCGGTGGTGAAGGCGGCGACCATGGTGGGCAGGCCGTCGGTGGACAGGCCGTCGGGGGACAGGCCGGCGGGGGGCAGGCCGGCGGGGGCGCGCAGGCGGACGCAGGGAATCTCCAGGCCGATTTCAACTTCTGCCAGCGTGCCCGCGGCTTTGGCAATGCGCCGGCGCAAATCGTCAGACGGCCCGATGAGGCGGTAGAGAAGATGCGCGCGGGCTTCGTCGGGGATGACGTTGGGAGCGCGCCCGCCTTCGATGAGCCCGATGTTCACGGTGCAGGGACCGATTTCAGGATCGGAGGGAAGCGGCAGGGCGCGGACCCGCGCCAGAGCGTCGAGCAGCTTCTCAATCGCCGACTCGCCCAGCTCAGGATACGCGGAGTGCGCCATGCGCCCGCGCGCCACCAGCTCCACGCGCAAAGAGCCTTTGGAGGCGATGGCCAGGCGGTTCTCGGTGGGCTCGCCGTTGATCAGGAACTTCGAGCCCGGGGTACGCTGGTTGGCGACGCGGGCGCCCAGGCTGTCGCGCTCTTCGCCAACCAGGAAGAGAAGCCCTGCGGGGATCTTTTGCTCGCGCAGGCGAAGCGCCGCCGCGACCTGACAGGCGATGATGCCTTTGGCGTCGCAGGAGCCGCGTCCGCAAATCTTGTCCGCGTCTTCCGAGGAAGGGAAGAACGGAGGCACGGTGTCCATGTGAGTGGAGAAGATCAGGGGCGGCGCGGGTTGGTCGGGCGGAGTGGCGAAGACGTTGAAGCGCCGGCCCTCCACCGGCATCTCCTCCACGCGGTAGCCCAGCCCGGCGAGTTCGTGGGCCAGGAAACCGGCGACGCCGGCTTCGTTGCCGGTGACGGACTCGATGTCCACCAGGCGGCGGGTGAGGTGGAAGAGATCCATGAGGGAAGGATAGAGCAAAATGCAAAATTAAAAATGCAAAATGGCAGTCCGCAGACTGCGAGATGGCCCGCAACTCGGTACTCTGTACTCGGTACTCGGTCATGCCCAACGAGATTCGCTCCTTCTTCCTCACCGGCCCGGCGGGACGCTTGGAGGCGCTGCTGAACACGGGCGACGAAGGCGCCACGCATGCGGCCCTGGTGTGCCATCCGCATCCGGCGTACGGCGGCACCATGCACAACAAGGTGGTGTTCCACGCCATGAAGGCGCTGAACGCTTGCGGATTCCCCGTGTTGCGCTTCAACTTTCGCGGCGCCGGGCTGAGCGAAGGCAAGCACGACGACGGACGCGGCGAAGTCGAGGACGTGCGCGCAGCGCTCGACTGGCTGGACGGCGAGTTCCATCTGCCCATGGTGTTTGCCGGGTTCTCTTTCGGCGCGGAAGTGGGGCTGCAGGCGGCGTGTCCGGACGCCCGCGTCGTGGCGCTGATTGCGCTGGGCCTGCCCATCGCGGCCGCGGGCCGCGAATACGGCTACGTGTTTCTGGGCGAGTGCGCGAAGCCCAAGCTGTTTATCAGCGGCGCGCAGGACGAGTTCGGACCCAGGGCGGAATTGGAGCGGGCGGTGGCCAATGCGGCGGAGCCTAAGGAGATGGTCTTCCTGGAAGGCGCCGGACACTTCTTCGAGGGCAGGCTGAGCGAAGTGCAGGGGAAGATTGAGGAATGGGCGAGGAAGACGCTGGGATTGACGATTTGATTCAAATGGATCATTGACGATTGGAGGTACTCGAAATCGTCAATGCGCAAATGAAGAAATCGTCAATGGTCGCCGCCTCGCTATAATTCCCCAACATGACACTGGTCCCCGGGCGCGGCACGCGCGAGGAACTGTCGGCGGAAATGCGGAAAGTGGCGCACGGGATCTTCCGCGATGTGCTCGCCGAGTGCAGCATTGCGCGCGCCTTCGAGCGCCACGTGGAGTACCGGCGGGGTGTGTTGCGCATCGTCGAAGACCTGTACAACTTCGACACCTACCGGCGCGTCTTCGTTGTTTCCATGGGGAAGGCGGCGCACGCCCTGGTGGAAGCGCTGGCGGGCCAGGTGGGTGGGCGGGCAGAGGGAATCGTGGCGGGCGCGACCGACCCGCCGTTCCAGGTCGGCGGCTATCGGTATTTTCGTGGAGGGCATCCGCTGCCCAATGCGGAGTCGGTGGCGGCGGCGGCGGCAATCCTGCGGGCGCTGGAAGCGCAGAAGGCGGACGCGCTGGTCCTCTATATGATCAGTGGCGGCGCGTCGGCGCTGGTGGAAAAGCCGATTGATGACGACATCTCGCTCGCGGATCTGATCTCCACGTATCAAGCGCTGGTACACAGCGGAGCGCCCATCGCGGAGATCAACGCCATCCGCAAGCATCTTTCCGCGGTCAAAGGCGGGCGCATGGCGCGCGCGGC
>CAZXVY010000370.1:0-2767 GCA_964644115.1 uncultured Terriglobales bacterium | reverse complement strand
CGAGGTCTACCAGGCCATCGAGTCGCCGCGCGGCGAAATGGGCTACTACGTGGTGTCCGACGGCACCGCCAAGCCCTACCGCGTCCACATGCGCTCGCCCTCCTATGCCAACCTGCAGGCGTTGCCCACAATGTGCGAGGGCAAACTGATTGCAGACGTCGTCGCCGCGATCGGCTCGATTGACATCGTGCTCGGAGAAATCGACCGATGATGCCCATTTCCGAACAACTCGACCAGTTCTTCGATGCCAAGATGCAGGAGTACCCCACCAGGCGCTCCTTCCTGGTCCCCATGCTGCTCTACACCCAGGACGAGATCGGCCATCTCTCCGACGAAGCCATCGCGCACATCGCCAGGAAGGTAGACCTGACTGAACTCGAAGTGCGCAACGTGATCAGCTATTACTCCATGCTGACCACCAAACCGCGGGGCAAGTACAACGTGCAGGTGTGCACCAACATCAGTTGCATGCTGCGCGGCGCCGACGGTGTGTTTGAGCACTGCAAACAGAAGCTGGGCATCGGCCACAAGGGCACTACGCCGGACGGCCTGTTCTCGCTGGAAGAGGTGGAGTGCATCGGCGCCTGCTCCTGGGCTCCGGCCATGCAGGTGAATTACGACTATCACGAGAAGCTGACGGCGGACAAAGTAGACACTGTTCTGGGGCAGTACCGCGCGCGCAGCGCACGATGAGTTTTTGCATTTTGCATTTTGAATTTTGCATTTGTGAACTGTTGATTCCCTGAAATGGCGGATTTGGTAAGCCATCCCGACGAAGTCAAGGTGGTTAGCCGCCGCTTCGGCCAGGGCGCGGCCGCGATCGACCGCTACCTCGAGCTGGACGGCTACAAGGCCCTGCAAAAGGCGCTGGCCATGACGCCCGAAGCGATCATCGAGGAGATGAAGCTCTCCAACCTGCGCGGGCGCGGCGGCGCCGGTTTTCCCGCGGGGATGAAGTGGTCGTTCGTTCCCAAGGAGTCGGCCAGGCCCAAGTACGTGCTCTGCAACGGCGACGAGAGCGAGCCCGGCACCTGCAAGGACCGCCTCATCCTGGAGCATGATCCGCACTCGGTGATCGAGGGCGTGATGATTGCCGCGCTGGCCGTGGGCGCCAAGGCCGGGTACATCTACATCCGCGGCGAGTACCGCTATTTGGTGGATATCATGCGCCAGGCGCTGGCTGACGCGCGCGCACGCGGGTTCATCGGCAAGAACATCTTCGGCAGCGGCCGTGATCTGGAGGTTTACTGGCATACCGGCGCGGGCGCGTATGAAGTCGGCGAAGAGTCGGCGCTCATGGAGTCGCTCGAAGGCAAGCGCGGCATCCCCCGCATCCGGCCTCCGTTTCCCGCGGCGGTCGGCTTGTGGGGCGGGCCTACGGTGATCAATAACGTGGAGACGCTGGCCTCGGTGCCTCACGTGATGCTCGGCGGCGGTAGGTGGTTTGCCGACCTGGGCACGCCCAAAAATGGCGGCACCCGCCTCTTTTGCCTCAGCGGACACGTCGAGCGCCCCGGCGTCTATGAGTTGCCACTGGGATACAACCTTAAGAAGATGATCTACGAAGTCGGAGGCGGCATCCGTGGCGGCAAGAAACTGAAGGCGGTCGTGCCCGGGGGATCGTCTACGCCGCTGCTCACTGCCGACGAAATTGACCTGAACATGGACTTCGACACGCTGATGAAGGCAGGCACTTTCCTGGGGTCGGGCGGCGTGGTGGTGCTCGACGAAACCACCTGCATGGTCAAGTTCGCGCTGCGGGTGATGAAGTTCTACCAGCACGAGAGCTGCGGATGGTGCATCCCCTGCCGCGAAGGCACCGACTGGCTGAAGAAAACGCTGACGCGCTTCCACTCCGGCGGCGGCCTGAAGAAGGACATTGATAACATCCAGTACCTGGCCGAGAACATGCTGGGCCGGACATTTTGTCCTTTCGGCGACGCCGCCGCCATGCCCACGATTTCCATCGTCAAGAAATGGCGGAAGGAGTTTGAAGACCATTTGGAAGGACGGCCGTGTCCGTATGAGCCGGCGGGAAGGGTTGAGCAGTTACCTGTATTGAGTCATTGAGCGATTTAATCATTGAATCATTAGATTGATCGTGCGGACGCTATGCCGCCCAGGCAATGATTCAATGACTCAATGACTCAATGATTCAATCCAATGCCTGACGTCACTCTCACCATCGACGGCAAGAAGCTCACCGCACCCGCGGGGACGCTGCTCATCGAAGTCTGCCGCAGCGTGGGCATCGAGGCGCCTTCGTTCTGCTACTACCCTGGGCTCTCCCTGCAGGCGGCCTGCCGCATGTGCGTGGTGGAAATCGAAAAGATGCCCAAGCTGCAGACCGCGTGCACCGTGCCCGTCACCGAGGGCATGGTGGTGACCACCGCCAATGACAAGGTGAAGCAGGCGCGCAAGGCCACGCTCGAGCTGCTGCTGGGCAACCATCCGCTGGACTGCCCGGTCTGCGACGCGGGCGGCGAGTGCGAGCTGCAGGACATGACCTTCAAGTACGGCGCCGCCGAGTCGCGCTACATGGAAGGCAAGCTGCACAAGGAAGAGCAGCAGTGGTCGCCGGTGGTGTTCTTTGACCGGCCGCGCTGCATCCTGTGTTACCGCTGTGTGCGCGTCTGCGGCGAAGGCATGGACGTGTGGGCGCTGGGGGTGCAGAACCGCGGCGTGAACTCCGTCATCGCGCCCAACCAGGGCGACCACCTGGAGTGCGAAGAGTGCGGCATGTGCATCGACATCTGCCCGGTGGGCG
>CAZXVY010000369.1:0-2769 GCA_964644115.1 uncultured Terriglobales bacterium | reverse complement strand
AGTGGGTGCAGGACCGCCAGGGCTACTTCTGGAAGGAGTCGGTGGTCAACGAGCAACTGGAGCACATCATGCGCTCGTCGTTTGAGGACGTGGTGCGCTACGCCGAAACCCACGGCGTCAACAACCGCATCGCCGCGTACATGCTGGCCATTGACCGCGTGGCCTATACCATCCGCTTGCGCGGGATTTACGCGTAGGGACAGCACTCAGCATTCAGCACTCAGCATTCAGCCACGACGGAGTGAATGCTGAAGACTGACTGCTGACGGCTGAATGCCTCCTCACTCCGGCAAGTTCATCTTCTTCAGGATCTCTTTGTAGCGTGGGTCAGAGCGCAGCGGGTCGAAGGCAGGTTCCACCTTAAGGCTCTGGCGCTGCCAGATCTCCCTTCCCTGCACGCCCTTTTCCAGCCACTGGAAGGCCTTGTCCTTTTGCCCCAATTGCACATAGATCTCGGCAATTACACCGGAGGGGACATACCGGCGCTGGGCCAGAGCCAGACGAAGCTCCAGCTCCTTGAGCAGGCTGCCCTGGAGCCCGGAAACCCGGTGGGCTTCCGCGGCCGCCTTGGCGATGGCGAGGTCCTCCTGGTCGCCGCTGAGGGCGGCGCCCTTTTGCCATTCTTCCAAGGCTTCCTCATGCCTGCCCATGGCGCGGTAGGTTGGGGCGATATCAAAATGTGCCGAAGCAAAGTTTGGATCCATCGCCAACACCTTTCGATTCTCCGCCAGAGAGCGCTCATACTGGCGCGTGTAACGGTAGGCCTGGGCGACGTTCTGGGCAATCGAAAGGTTGAAGGGGTCGAGCTCGCGGGCGCGCAGCATGTGTGCCAGCCCTTCCTCTGTCCTCCCAAGCCACAACAAGCTCAAGCCGTACCATTTGTGAGTCAGGGCATAGTTCGGATCGAGTTCCAGGGCGCGTTTGTACTCGCGCTCCGCGCCCGCCGAGTCCCACTCCATGTCCAGCGCGCCGGCCAGCGAGGTGTGGGCCTCGGCCAGGGTTTCATCGAGAGCCAGGGCCTTCTGCGCCGCTGCCTTGGCCTTGGGAGCCGCTTCCTGCGGACTCACGGGCGCATAATCCACAATGACGTTGTAGCAATCGGACAAACCTGCGTACGCCATGGCAAAGTCTGGGTCCCTGCCAATGGCCTGCTCGAAGTACCGGATGGCCTTGTCCAGCGACTCTGGGGTGCGCTGCTCCCAGTAGAAGCGCCCTTTGAGATAAAGCTGGTAGGCCTCCGGATCCGCCGTACCGCCCTTCTGGGCGAGCTGCTTCTTCTCCTCTCCGGTGAGTTGCTGGCGCAACTGGGCGGAAATCTGTCCGGCGATCTCCTGCTGTACGGTAAGCAAATCCGCCAGCTTGCGGTTGTACTGCTCGCCCCATAGGCTGCGGTTGGAGCGCGCGTCCACCAGCTCGGCGCTGATCACCAGGGAATCGCCGCGCTGCACGATGCGGCCGGTCACCAACGCCTGCACCTTCAACTCGCGAGACACCGCCTGCGGGTCCACGTCCTTGCCTTTGTAGCGGAACACCGCGCTGCGCGACATCACCGAAAGGTTCGGCAGCTTCGACAAGCTGTGGATCAGGTTCTCCGTCAGCCCATCGCTCAGGTATTCGGTTTCAGGATCGTTACTGGCGTTGACGAACGGCATCACCGCCACCGAGCTGATGGCAGCGGCGGAGCCGCTGGCGGCGCCGCCCCAGCGCATCCACGCCATCACCGCCAGCGCGATGGCAACCGCCACCGTGATCGCGGGGAAGGCCAGCCGCTTCCACACCGGCCGTGTGGGCACGGCGGCAGCGACGAACTGGCTGGTGCGGCCGGAGTCGCTGTCGCGCTTCAACCGAGCCAGGTCGGCGCGGATTTCCGCGGCGCTCTGGTAGCGCAGGCTGCGGTCTTTCTCCAGCGCCTTGTTGAGGATGTGCTCCAACTCCGCCGGCAGCTCGGGATTGAGGCGCACGGGCGCCATCGGGGCCTTGTGCAAAATGGCGTCGAAGACCAGTGCCGAGGTGTTGCCGGCAAAAGGCATGCGCCCGGTGGCCATCTCGTAGAGCACGACGCCAAAGGAAAACAGATCGCTGCGCGCGTCCAGCTCTTGTCCGCAGGCTTGCTCGGGCGACATGTAAGCCACCGTGCCCAGCGCCGAGCCGGGGCTGGTGAGGTGCTCGTCGGGAGTGGCCATGGTGGGGGCCGCGGCGTCGGCGGGCGTCTGGCGTTCGGCCTCCAGCTTGGCCAGTCCGAAGTCAAGCACCTTGGCTTGCCCGCGCGTGCTGACGAAGACGTTCGCCGGCTTGATGTCGCGATGGATGATGCCTTCGCCGTGAGCGGCCTCCAGGGCTTCGGCGATCTGCACCCCCAGCGACAGGATTTCCTCCGTACCCAGGGCCCGTCCGCCGATGCGGTACTTGAGGGTCTGGCCCTTCAGCAGCTCCATCACCAGGAAGTGCCGTCCGTCCTGCTCGCCGACTTCGTAGATGGTGCAGATGCTCGGGTGGTTGAGCGCGGAAGCGGCGCGCGCCTCGCGCTGGAAGCGCTCGCGGGCGTGCCCGTCGTTGGCCAGCTCCGGCGGCAGAAACTTGATGGCCACGTGCCGGCCCAGGCTGAGGTCTTCCGCCTCGTAAACCACGCCCATGCCGCCTACACCCAGCTTGTCCAGGATGCGGTAGTGCGAGATGGTCTGGCCGATCAAAAGATGAATGGAGAAGGAGTGTGCTTGGGCGGAATGCTATCCCGCGCACTCCCGCAAGTCAATTCGCGCGCGGCGGCCC
>CAZXVY010000368.1:0-2810 GCA_964644115.1 uncultured Terriglobales bacterium | reverse complement strand
GAAATCCGCATGGTGGTGGCGACGGGCAGCCGCAAGCACGCGCTGGAGCTGGTGCGCAGCCTGGAAGCGTCGCAGCGGTTCCGCAGCGCGCAGGTGAGCGCCGAGAGCACCGAGACCGCAGACGGGGCCAGCGACGTCGAGTTTGAGATCGTGGCCCTCTATGTTCCCGAACCGCTGCGCGCGGGAGGCGCTCCATGACCCTGCGGCAGATGCGGGAGAACATCCTGATTGTGGTAGGCCTTCTGGTGCTGCTGGACGCTGCCGCGCTGGGCTATCTGCTCTCGCCCTGGGGCCGCAGCGTGGACGAATTCCGCCAGGAGCGCAACCGCCTGGAAACGGCGCGCAGACTGAAAGAGGCGGAAGTCGCGCCCGCGCGCGGCATGGATAAGAAGATTGCCCGGGCGCGGACGGATCTGGAGAAGTTCTTCGCGGAGCGCATGCCGGCGCAGGCCTCGGCCGTGCCCCAGCGCCTGGGCGAGCTGGCGGCCAAGCATCGCGTGCAGATGTCGCAGGTGAAGTACAAGGCGGAGGAAACCTCGGTGCCGGGAGTGCGCAGCGTGGAGGTCGAGGCTTCCCTGGCCGGCGAGTACCTGGACGTGGCCCGCTTCCTCAATGCGGTAGAGCGCGACGCCATGTTTTCCATCATCCGGAGCATCGCTCTCGATGACCAGGAAGGCGGCGGCACGGTGCGCCTGGCCCTCAAGATGGAAACCTACATCCAGAAGGAGAACTGAGTGCGGCTGGGGACGGAGAACCGCAGGGCGGTGATGCTGGCGGGGGTGCTGGCCATCGTGGCCGTGTTCACCGTTGCCCGGTGGCTCACCGCGCCGGAACAGCAGGTGGCTACCAAGACCACACCGACGGGACAAACGGGCCGTGGGCCTGGGGGAAAAAAGCCGCCTCCGTTGTTGATCGCCACTCTCGACCCCACTCTGCGGCTGGACCTGCTGCGCGCTACCGAAGAGCTGAAGTACGAAGGCAAGGGGCGCAACATTTTCCGCGCCGGAAGCGAGCCGCCGCCTGAAGTCGCGCCGCTGAAACCGAACGGCGACAAGACTCCGGTGGTCGAGACCGGGCCTCCTCCGCCGCCCCCCATCACGCTGAAGTACTTCGGATTTGCCAGCAAACCCGGCGAACCCCGGCAGGTCTTCCTGTCGCAGGGCGAAGACGTGTTCATTGCCGGCGAGGGCGACATCGTCAACCGGCGCTACAAGGTGGTGCGCATCAGCCCCATCGCGGTCGAGGTGGAAGACCTGCAGTACAACCACCGGCAGACGCTGCCGCTGACGCAGAGTTAGTTGTGAGTACAGAGTGCAAAGTTCAGAGTACAGAGTACAGAGTACAGAGTACAGAGTTCAGCGTCGCATGAAGTTCGGGCCTTTTCTTCGTAGGCGGCAACCGGCGTCGCGCCAGGCGGGCTACGCGCTGCTGGTGATCATGCTGGCGCTGGCCTTCCTGCTGATTGCCATGACCCGGTCGGCGCCCGACGTGGCCCACCAGATCAAGCGCGAGCGCGAGGAAGAACTGATCCAGCGGGGCACGCAGTACGCCCGCGCGGTGGGGCGCTTTTACCGCAAGTTTGGACGCTATCCCTCGCGCCTCGAGGAACTGGAGAACACCAACCACATCCGCTTCCTGCGCCGCCGTTACAAAGATCCCATGATGCCCGACGGCGAGTTTCGTCTGATCTACGTGGGTGAGGCGCGCGGCGGCGGGGGAGGCGGTTTGGGCGCGGCGGCGGGAGTTCCCGGCGCCCGGCCCGCGGGCGGGCCGGCGGCTGCTCCCGGCGCAGGAGCTGGCGCGGGCACCGCCTCCGGACGCGGCGGCGCGCAGCCTTCCCGCCCCGGCGACTCGCTCTCCGGAAGAAGGTTCGGGGGAGCACCAATTCTAGGCGTAGCCAGCAAGAGCACCGCCTCCGCCATCAAAGAGCGCGACAGCAAGACCCATTACAACGAGTGGGAATTCGTTTACGACGCCAGCCTCGACCCCAGCGCGCGCCCAGGTGCACCCGGCCAGCCCGGGGCTCCAGGACAGCCCGGAAGGCCTGCGGGCGCGCCGGGCCAGCCGGCGCGACAGCCCGGAGCACCGGGCCAGCCCCAGCCGCCGCCGGGGCAGCAGGACCGGTAGAGGACCATGTGTGATGTTTGATGTTGGATGGGCGAAGTGAAACCGGGATCATCTGCGATGTGCGATGTATGATGTTTGATGTGCGAAGTAAGACCGGAATCATGTGCGATGTTTGATGTTGGATGTGCGAGGTTAACCTTCAGAAGTGTGGCCTTTACTTCACACATCAAACATCACACATCGCACATGAGTTAGACGTTGAACGAGGAGCCGCAGCCACAGGTGCTCTTGACCTGGGGGTTCTCAAACTTGAATCCGGCGCCTTCCAGAGTTTCCATGTAGTCCACCTGGCAACCGGAGAGGTACATGAGCGAGGTGGCGTCCACATAGACTTTGAGTCCGCCGAAGTCGTACACCTTGTCCATCACGCCGGCGCTGGTCTCAAACTGCATGGAGTAGGAGAAGCCGGAGCATCCGCCGCCCACTACGCCCAGACGCAAGCCCGCGGGGGCGGGGTTCTGCTGCGCCATGATGTCCCTGACCTTGGCGATGGCAGAATCGGTGAGGTGGATGGGCGGAACCTTGGTTGTAGGGGCCGGGGTTGTAGGAGCCGGGGTGGCAGTGGCTGGAGTGACGGGATTGGTGGTGGTCGCCATTGTGTTCTCCTCGATATTGGGGCGGCGCAGCGATTATAGCAGAAGCAACCGTTATCTCTGATTCGATGCTTTCCAGGTTTCCCGGTT
>CAZXVY010000367.1:0-2843 GCA_964644115.1 uncultured Terriglobales bacterium | reverse complement strand
TGGGCAAGACCGCGATTGCCGAAGGCCTCGCCCAGCGCATCGTGGCCGGCGACGTGCCCGAGTCGCTGAAGTCGAAGCGTCTGGTGGCGCTCGACCTGGGCGCGATGCTGGCGGGGGCGAAGTACCGGGGCGAGTTCGAGGACCGCCTGAAGGCGGTGCTGAAGGAAATTGAAGAATCGGAAGGGCAGATCATCCTGTTCATTGACGAGTTGCACACACTGGTGGGCGCGGGCGCAGCCGAAGGCGCCATGGACGCTTCCAACATGCTCAAACCGGCTTTGGCGCGCGGCGATTTGCGCGCCATCGGCGCTACCACGCTCACCGAGTACCGCAAGCACATCGAAAAGGACCCGGCGCTGGAGCGCCGTTTCCAGGTGGTGTTCGTGGGCGAGCCCACGGTGGAGGACACCATCGCCATCCTGCGCGGGCTGAAGGAGCGCTACCAAGTTCACCACGGCGTGCGCATCAAAGACGCGGCGCTGGTGGCCGCAGCGACGCTTTCGCACCGCTACATCTCCGACCGCTTCCTGCCCGACAAGGCCATTGACCTGATGGACGAAGCCGCAGCCTCCCTGCGCATCGAGATTGACTCCATGCCGGTGGAGATTGACCAGCTCGAGCGCCGGGCCACGCAGCTCGAAATCGAGCGTCAGGCGCTCAAGAAGGAAGCCGACCCCAACTCACGCCAGCGCCTGAAGGTGCTGGAGAAGGAGCTGAGCGGGATTCGCGAGCAGTCCACCGCGCTCCAGGCGCGCTGGAAACAGGAGAAAGACACCATCCTTCGCGCGCGCGCGCTGAAGGCGCAGATCGAGCAGCTGAAGCTGGAGGAACAGGCCGAGGAACGCCAGGGCAACCTGGCGCGCGTGGCGGAGATCCGCTACGGCATCCTGCGCCAGACCGAGCGGGAGCTGGCGAACCTGGAGTCGGAGATGGACGGAGCCGCGGCCGGGGGAACGGCGGGCGAGGGCGCCCGCCCTGCACGCATGCTCAAAGAAGATGTGGATGAGGAAGACATCGCGCGCATCGTTTCCAAGTGGACCGGCATTCCGGTGTCGAAGATGCTCGAGGGAGAGGTGCGCAAGCTGATCGAGATGGAAGCGCGGCTGCGCGGCCGCGTGATCGGACAGGACCCGGCGGTGGAGCGGGTGTCGAACGCGGTGCGGCGTTCGCGCGCCGGACTGAGCGATCCACGGCGTCCGATCGGCTCGTTCCTGTTCCTGGGGCCGACGGGCGTCGGCAAGACGGAGCTGGCGCGCGCCTTGGCCGAGTTCCTGTTCGACGACGAGCATGCCCTGGTGCGGCTCGACATGTCGGAGTACATGGAGAAGCACTCGGTGGCCCGTCTGCTGGGCGCGCCTCCGGGCTACGTCGGTTACGACGAGGGCGGGCAACTCACCGAGCAGGTGCGCCGGCGCCCGTACGCGGTTCTGCTGTTCGACGAGATCGAGAAGGCGCACCCGGACGTGTTCAACGTGCTGCTGCAGGTGCTTGACGACGGCCGGCTCACCGACGGCAAGGGCCGCACCGTGGACTTTAAGAACACGGTGATCATCCTGACGTCGAACATCGGCTCGTCGTACCTGATGGCCAACGGCCTGCGCTCGCCCGCAGACCTGGAAGAAGCGCGCAAGCAGGTGATGCTGGCACTGCAGGCGCACTTCCGTCCCGAGTTTCTGAATCGCGTGGACGACGTGGTGATGTTCAACTCGCTGGGCAAGGCCGAACTTACGCGCATCATTGCCCTGCGTCTCGAGGACCTGAAGCGACTGCTGGCCGATCGCCGCATCAGCCTGGAGCTGACGGACGCCGCCCGCGAACTGCTGTTCGCCGAGGGCTACGATCCCAACTACGGCGCGCGTCCGCTCAAGCGAGCTATCCAACGGCTGATTCAGGACCCGCTGGCGCTGCGCATCCTCGACGGAGAAGTGCGCCACGGCGACCACGTGCTGGTGGACACGGATGCCCGCGAGCGCACGATGAGGTTCATGGCGGCGCCAGAGGTGAAAGCGAAAGCGACGGCATAGGACGGCGGGTCACGCCAGGTCGAACAGCAGAACCTCGCCGTCTTTCTCAGCGCGGATGGTGAGCTTCTCTTCTTCGCTGACGGCCGCTCCGTCACCTTGCGCGAGCGAGCTGCTGTTGAGCGACACCGCGCCTCGCGCTACCTGCAGCCAGGCGTGGCGTCCGCGAGCGAGCCGGTGTTCGACCTGCTGACCGCTCCCAAGGACGGATGCGTAGAGCGACACGTTCTGGTGGACGGTGACAGCACCGTCGCGACCGTCGCGTGCTGCGATGAGGCGCAAGCGTCCGCGCTTCTCTTCAAGCGCAAATGACTTTTGCTCGTAGCCGGGATCGAGCCCCTTCTTCTCCGGCAGGATCCAGATTTGCAGCAGGTGGACGGGCTCGGTCTTGGAGGCGTTGGCCTCGCTGTGGCGGATGCCGGTGCCGGCGCTCATGCGCTGGCCGTCGCCGGGGCGGATCACCGAGCCGTTGCCCAGGCTGTCCTGGTGCTCGAGCGCGCCCTCGAGCACGTAGGTGATGATCTCCATGTCGCGATGAGGATGCGTGGGGAAGCCGGCGCCGGGCGCGACCCGGTCTTCGTTGATCACGCGCAGCGCGCGGAACTGCGTGTGCGCTGGGTCGTGGTAGGTGTCGAAGGAGAAGGTGTGGAAGGTGTCCAGCCAGCCGTGCTGGACGTGGCCGCGATCGGCGGAGCGCCGTACCTGGATCATCGCTGTCTCCTCAGTGATTAGATTCGCGCGCCGGGGGGCGGCGATTCAGCCCCGCGGACATGCGCTGGCCGCCTACTTCTTTTTCTTTTCCTGCTTCTTGGGCTCGGTTGA
>CAZXVY010000366.1:0-2871 GCA_964644115.1 uncultured Terriglobales bacterium | reverse complement strand
GCGTTCCCGGCGGAGAAGGTGATCGACTTCGGCTCTTACAAGCTGAACCAGACGCCCGCGGGCTTTCGCAGCACGGTGGCCGGCGCCGGCCAGCCCGGCGAGTGGAAGGTGCTCTCGACTGACGTGCCGTCGCTGCTGCAGCCTTTCTCGCCCGGGGCCCGATCGACCGTCCAGCAGGCGGCGCTGGCGCAGTTGGCGCGGGACAAGACCGACGAGCATTTTCCGATGCTGGTGTTCGAGGAGGAGACCTTCGCGGACTTCACGCTCACGACGCAGTTCAAAATCGTCGAGGGCCAGGAGGAGCAGATGGCGGGCATCGCCTTCGGGTTACAGGATGAGCAGAATTATTGCTACGTCCGCGCCAGCGCGCTGGGCGGGACGTTCGCGCTGTATCGGGTGGTCGGCGGCGTGCGCAGCACGCCGGTCGTCATCCGGGTGCCGATCAGCCGGGGCGAGTGGCACGAGTTGCTCGTCGAGTGGAAGGACAAACGCCTCCGGGCCGTGCTCGACGGCAAGCACGCCCTGCCGGTGCAGGAGGAAAAGCTCGAGCACAACGGCAAGATCGCTTTCTGGACGAAGTCCGACTCGGTGAGTTACTTCGCCGAGACGCGCATCGTTTACCGGCCGCGGGAGACGCTGGCGCAGGCGCTGGTGGCCGATGCGTTGAAGAAGTATCCGCGGCTGCTCGACCTGCAAATCTTCGCGGCGTCGCTGACCAACGCTTCGGAGTTTCGCATCGTCGGCAGCAAGGAGCCCAAGAGTCTCGGCCAGCCGGCGCCTAAAGAAACGCGTGACGTGCTGGAGGGAAAAGGAGTTTACTACGGGAAAGACAGCCACTCGGTAATGGTCATCCTGCCGTTGCACGATTGGAACGGCGACCGGGTGGCGGCGGTGAAAGTGTCGATGAAGACTTTTCCCGGGCAGACGGAGAAAAACGCCATGGCCCGGGCCACGCCGATTCTGACGGCGATGGCCGGGCGGGTGCAATCGGCCCGGGCGCTGGTGGAATGATTTCGGGTCGCGCGAGAACGGCTTCTGCGCGAAAAAGAATTTGAATTCGTCGGGCCTTCGAGCTTCATCGTGAAGCCGGCGAGGGTGTAAGGGACGCCGGACGAATGTCCGCAGGGCGGCGGGTATAATCCAACGCAGAGATTACGTGCAAAATGCGGAAGTCGTGGCATAGTGGGTCAGGATCCCCACGCCGCTTCGCTCTCAACGGCGCATCGTCTGCAGCCGCGAGTCGGGTTGCAGACCCATCCGTGTTATTTCGGATTGTGAAATTCCGCCCGCCCGCCGATGAGGTAGGCGAGAGTTGTCAGGATTAGAAGAAGTATGAAGAAAGCTGTATTTATCGAACGTGACGGTGTCCTTAACGAGGTCAAAGCCGGGCCCAAGCATCAGATCACCCCCTTGACGCTCGACGAGTTCAAAGTGAAAAAGGGGGCCGAACCGGCGCTCAAAAAGCTCAAGGCCGCCGGTTTTGTGCTCATCGTCACCACGAACCAGCCCGGATTGTCGCGCGGCTACCAGTCCCGCCGCGAACTGGACCGCATGCACGAGATCGTCAAGCGCTGCTTCCCCCTGGACGACCTGCTGGTCTGCCCGCATGACGAGTCGGACCACTGCCCGTGCCGCAAGCCCCGCCCCGGCCTGCTCATCGAGGCGGCCTTCAAGTGGCACTTGAACCTGGACCACTCCTTCGTGATCAGCGACAAGTGGCAGGATGCCGAGGCCGCCCGCACCGCGGGCTGCACTTCGCTGCTGGTCCAGTCGCCCTGGGTCGCCAACGTGCATCACGACTTTGTGATGCCCGACATCGACGCCATCGCCGCGAAGATTCTCACGCTCAAGGCGCAGGTGGAGTTCGCCTGACTTCCGATCAGCTCCCCGTTTTCACCTCGATGATGTCGTGCGTCCCGGCTTCGCGCGCGCCCGCGGCGCTGACGCGGACATAGCGGGCGCGCTCGCGAAGCTGGGATAGATTGGCCGCTCCCAGGTATCCCATCCCGCTCTGGATGCCGCCAATGAGCTGCGTGAGCACGCTGTCGACCGAACCGGACGCCTCCTTCAACGCTTCGACGCCCTCGGCGGCGAGTTTTTGCGTCGAAGTCGTCGCGTGCCCGTAGCGGGCCGCGGCGCCCGCCTTCATCGCGGCCAGGCTGCCCATGCCCCGGTATTGTTTGTAGAGCTTCCCGTTGATTTCCAGGATTTGCCCGGGCGCTTCGGGGCAACCGGCAAACAGTCCTCCGCAGATCACCGCCTGGGCCAGCGTCAGCGCCTTGACGATGTCGCCGGACTTCGTGATACCGCCGTCGGCGATGAGGGCGACGCGCTTGCGGGCCGCGGCGTGCGACGCGACGTACAGCGCCGTGAGTTGCGGAATGCCCACGCCGGCGACCACGCGCGTCGTGCAAATCGAGCCCGGCCCCTGCCCGACCTTGACGGCGTTCGCCCCGGAGTCGGCGAGAAACTCGACACCGGCCGCGCTGGTGACGTTCCCGGCGATGATGGGCAGCGCGGGGCAGGCGTCTCGAATCGTGCGCACCGCTTCGCCGACGCCCTTGGTGTGGCCGTGCGCGGTGGAGACGGCGACGACGTCGACGCCGCGCTCGACGAGCGCCTGGACGTGCGTGAGGATGCGCGCGCGGTCCAGCTCGCCAAACGCGTTGCGCGTGGCGGAGAGGGAGGCGCCGCACAGCAGACGGAAGCGGGCATCGCGGGCGGGCTTGAACTGCGCGGCCCGTTCCTGGGTGATGCGCTCGACGTCGCTCATCGTGAAGAGGCCGTGCAGCCGGTCTTGATCGTCCACGACCAGCAGCTTGTGAATGCCGGGATGGTCGTTGAAGAATTTGTCGGCGCGCCCGATTGGGT
>CAZXVY010000365.1:0-2876 GCA_964644115.1 uncultured Terriglobales bacterium | reverse complement strand
CGCGCATTCGGTAACCTACGTTGCGGACGGTTTCGATGAGCTTGGGTTCGGCGTCCTCGTCCACCTTCTTGCGCAGGTAATTCACATAAACGTCCACCACGTTGGTGGTGGGGTCATAGCTCAGCCCCCAAACGTTGTCCAGGATCATCCCCCGGGTAAGCGGCCGGCCGGGGTTGCGCATCAGGTACTCGAGCAGTGCGAATTCCTTCTGGGTGAGCTCAATACGGCGGCCGCTGCGGGTCACCGTGCGCTCCAGCCGGCTGAGTTCCAGATCCTCGACCCGGAGGGTGGATTGCGCAGGACGGCTCCGTCTGCGGAGCAGGGCACGCACTCGGGCGGAGAGCTCGCTCCAGGAAGCGGGCTTGGCCAGGTAGTCGTCCGCCCCCGTGTCCAGCCCTTTCACCCGGTCTCCCACCGCCGCCCTGCCGGTGAGCACCAGCACCGGAAGGTCCGGTTTCACCTTGCGCACCCGCAGCAGCACGTCCATTCCCGAAAGCTTGGGCAGCTCGAGGTCCAGGATCATCAGGTCATAGTCGTATTCCAGCGCGAGAAAGCGGGCCTCGTCACCGTCGGCGGCAGTGTCCACAGCGTAGTTTTCTTCCTGGAGTCTGAGGGTGATGAAGGCCCGCAGATCGGGGTCGTCCTCTACTAGAAGAATGCGCATGATTTCGCTGTCCTTGTCCTTGCTGCGCGGTCGCGTAGGAATAAGTTCTGTGTTGCCTGCGCCAGGGGCAGGGGTTTCCCGTCCGCCTCGCTTGCTGGTAATCCCTTGGAAGGGTGACACACGACCTCGACCGGAGTGAGCCGGGAAGGAGATTCTCGCCACTTTCCCTTCCCGAATCGGGAAGTGCGCCATCGGGGTTGAGGCTAGAATGGTCGTGGACGCCGGCCACCGCAGCGCTGCGCGGGGACTGTGCGCCCTGATTTCTGCCCACGACAAGCACGATGGCGCTGCTTTCTCGTTTCGCCGGGTGGCTCACGGTACGCCGCGTCCGACGGCACGCCCTGCTATTGGGCGTCTGCATCTGGTTGGTGTATGCCCTCTCGCTGGCCACGCCCGGCCTGCGTGACCGCAATGGCAAGCTGAAGGGAACCGACTTCCTGCATTTCTACACGCTGGGCTCCCTGGCGCTGGAGCAGCGCGGCGATGCCCTCTACGACGCGCGCGCGCAGGCCGCGCAAGCGGAGCGCCTGGTGCCCGAGTCCAAGGGCATCTATTTCCAGCCGGTTTACGGACCGCAGGTGGCGCTGCTGTTTTCGCCCTTGGCCCACCTCTCGTATGGATGGGCGGCGCTGCTGTGGATCTCTCTGAGCGCTCTGCTTTACGGCTGGTGCTGCCGGGCGGCCTGGGAAAAGTGTCCGGCGCTGCAACAGGACGGGAAAACGATCGCGCTGCTGGCGGTGGCTTATCCGGCGTTCTTCAACCTCGTGGCCCACGGGCAGACCTCGGCGCTGGCGCTGCTCTGCTTCACCGCTGCTTTCTTTGCGTTCCTGCGAGAGAAACCGTTCTACGCCGGGATTGCCATCGGTATGCTGATCTACAAACCGCAGCTAGGGCTGGCGGCGGCGTTCGTGTTTCTTTGCGCGCGCGAGTGGAGAGTGGTGGCAGGCGCGGCGCTCGCCGCCACCGCGCAATTGGGTCTGGCCTGGGCATATTTCGGGACCGCGGTCATGGAGAACTACGGGCGCGCACTGCGCGGGCTGGGCGAAACCGCATCCGTGCTCGAACCCAAGCTCTTCCAGATGCACTCCCTGCGCTCCTTCTGGACGCTGCTGGTTCCGTGGGAGCCGGCGGCGCTCGCCCTCTACCTGGGCAGCGCGGTCCTGGTGCTGGGGTGGGCGCTGCGGGCGTGGAGAAGCCGCGCGCCGCTGCCGCTGCGCTACGCCGCGTTGCTCGTTGCCACCGTCCTGGTGACGCCGCACCTCACGGTTTACGACCTGGTGATTCTGGCTCCGGCCCTGCTGATTCTGGGAGACTGGGCGCTGGCCAACCCGCAGCACGCGGCGTCGGCGCCAGTGCGCACACTGCTGTATCTGGCGTACGCGTTGCCGCTGCTGGGTGTGGTGACCGAGGTCACTCATGTTCAGTTGTCGGTGGTGGCGCTTGCAGCTCTGGCGTGGACGATGAGGGGCGTGCTGCGTCCAGGCGAAAGCTCAGCCTGAGGCGCAGGCGAGTCGCCCGCTTCCACACCCGCCTGCTTCCACAAGCGGTATCAGTTGATGGAGCAGGATCCCGGCCCGCGTGGGTCGCCACAGGTGCCGCAGGGCGCCGAGGGAGACCGGCCAGGAGCGGCCGCCTTCTTCCCCGAGCGCACCGCGAACACCGAAAGCTGCTGCTCGAGCTTGCGTCCCTGACAGGAGGGACACTGCGGCCGGCTCGAGCTCGATCCATGCACGATGGTTTCGAAGCGGTGGGAGCAATCCTTGCAAACAAATTCAAAGATGGGCATGTTGCGCTGCTTTCTGTAGCCACCTTACCATTCCCCGGGCGCAGGCTGCAATCCCTCGCCGTAGAATGAACCTCGCCGGCCGCATCGCCGCCCGCGTCGCCATGGACCGCTCACGCCTTCCCACCGAACCCTTCTTACCTCGCCTGGGGTTTTCCGGCCCGCACCGGCAAACGCTGGCCAGCGTTCTGCTGCCGCGCCGCCACCGCCTGCCTCCGCCCGAGGAAAGGCTGTTCCGAGTGGACGACGACGCCCAGGTGCTCTGCGAGTGTCACTGGCAGCAAGAACCGCGGCGCACGCTGACGGTGGTGCTGGTGCATGGACTGGAAGGTTCCAGCCGCTCGCAGTACATCCTCGGCACCGCCGGCAAGTGCTGGGCGGAGGGCTGGAACGTGGTGCGCATGAACATGCGCACCTGCGGCGGCAGCG
>CAZXVY010000364.1:0-2884 GCA_964644115.1 uncultured Terriglobales bacterium | reverse complement strand
GGAGCTGCAACCTAGTGGAATTCTTTCGCCACGCGAACTTTGATTTCCTGGGGAAAAAGTGGTACTTCCTCGCGCTTTCCCTGCTGTTTGCCGTGGCCGGGATGGCGTCCATCTTTTTCTGGCACGGCATTCCCCTGGGCGTGGATTTCAAGGGCGGCACCCTGGTCTACGTGAAGTTCACCCACAAGCCCGAGGAAGACAAGATCCGCAGCCAGATGACCGGCGCCGGCCTGGCCAACGCGCGCATCCAGCGCTACGGGGCGGTGGCCAACAACGAAGTGATCATCTCGCTGGAGCAGAAGGGGGCGAGCGACGAGGCCCTGGATCAGGGCAAGCTGGCCATCCTGCGGGCGCTGAGCGGCAGCGCGCCCGAGGGCAAGCGCGACCTGAACAACACCAGCACCCAGAGCGTGCAGGATCGGCTGCTGGCGCGCGATCCGCTGAGCGCGGGCGCGGACGCCGCTCGGCGCTACGCCGACGTTGCCCGGGCCATCAGCCAGTATCGCGACACCCAGCGCGGCGGCGTGCTCAGCTCCTTCGACGAACTCCAAGGCCAGGTGGAGGCGCCGGTGGTGGCCGCGCTGCAGGCCGACTTCTATGTTTCCGACTTTGCCGTGCGCAACGTGGAGATCGTGGGCGCGCAGGTGGGCGAGCAACTGCGCCGCCAGGCCCTGCTGGCCACCCTGTACTCCATGCTGGGCATGCTGATCTATCTGTGGTTCCGCTTCGAGATGATCTATGGTGTGGCCTCCATCGTGGCCATCGTGCACGACGTGGTCATCACTCTGGGAGCCTTTTCGCTCACCAACCGGGAGATTTCCCTCACCGTGATCGCCGGCCTGCTCACCCTGGTGGGCTATTCGATGAACGACACCATCGTCATCTTCGACCGCATCCGCGAAAACGTGCGGCTTACTCGGCGCGTCCCTTTTGCCGAGCTGGTGAACCGCAGCATCAACCAGACCCTGGGCCGCACCGTCCTGACTTCGGGCCTCACCTTCCTGACGGTGCTCTCTTTGTTCATTTTCGGGGGCGAGGTCCTGGATGCTTTTGCCTTCACCCTGGTGGCGGGAATCCTGGTGGGAACCTACTCCTCGTTTGCGGTGGCCGCTCCCCTGGTGGTGTTCTACCAGCAGTGGAAAGCCACCCGGGAAGGGCGGGGACAGGTGGCGGTAGCCAACCCGGCGGGCGAGCGGGAAAAAATCCGTGCAAAGGCGTAATATGGTGCCCCGTTGGGGGGCCCCGGGGGGGCCAGTCTGGGGTTGGCTGCTTTTCCGTCCCGCGGTGTCTAAAGGGAGGAGAGCAGGAAGCTCCAGGGCGTAAGGGGGTTGTATGTTTGAAGATAGCCTGATTGAATCTTCGGGACGTCTCAAGACCAGTCGCGGGTGGACCACGTTGCTGTCGGTTGTAATCCAGATGTTCGTGGTGGGGATCCTGATCCTGATTCCGCTGATTTACACCGAAGCGCTGCCCACGCAGCAGTTGACCTCGTTCCTGGTGGCGCCGCCTCCGCCGCCACCGCCACCGCCGCCGGCCGCCGCGGTGATACAGGCGGTAAAAGTTATCCAGACCGACATCATAGACGGCCAGTTGCGCACCCCGACCAAGATTCCCGAGAAAATTCAGATGATTACCGAGGAGGAGCCGCCTCCGGCCCTGGCTTCGGGCGGAGTGGTGGGCGGGGTGCCCGGCGGAGTGCCGGGCGGGCAGATGGGGGGAGTGCTGGGCGGCATCATCAGTTCCACCCCGGTGGCCGTGCCCAAGGTAGCCGTTTCGCGGGTGCGGGTTTCCCAGGGGGTGGTGCAAGGCAATGCCATCAGCCAGCCCAAGCCGCTCTATCCGCAGATGGCGCGCATGGCGCGGGTGTCGGGAGCGGTGGTGCTGCAGGCGGTAATCAGCAAGAGCGGAAGCATTGAGAACCTGCGCGTGGTGAGCGGCCATGCCATGCTGCAGCAGTCGGCCCTTGACGCCGTGCGCCAGTGGCGGTACCGTCCCTACCTGCTCAACGGCGAGCCGGTGGAAGTGGAGACCCAGATCACGGTGAATTTCAATCTCGCCGGAGGATAGAGCGAGAGCGAAAGCCGGCCCCGCAGTGCGGGGCGGCGGGCAGGATTCTGCGGTAGAAGTCGGAAGCGCAGCACGCATTCGAGTTCTTGAAGTTTTTCCTGAGGAGGAAAGGATCAAGCCATGCTTTTGACAAATCTGGCAGCCTTGGTTTTGAGCGGCATTCCCGCGTTGGCCTCACTGGTGTTCCAGGAAGGTGCGTCGTTCGACTTTGTGGACATGATGAAGCACATGGGTAAGGCGGCCTGGGCGGTGGTCATCGTGTTGTTCATCCAGTCGGCTTGGTCCATTGGCGTGATGATTGACCGCTGGATCGCTTTCAGCGCCGCGCGCAAGCAGTCGCGCACCTTTGCCCCGCAGGTGGCGGGCGCCCTGCGCGAGGGCAAGATTGAGGAAGCCATCCGGGTGGCCGAGCGCAACAAGAAGAGCCACCTGGCCAAGGTGGTCACCGCCGGCCTGCAGGAGTTCCGCGCCCACCAGGAGTCCAACGACATTCCGGGCGAGGACGTGGAAGCTTCCAAGCGCGCCCTGGAACGCGCCGAGGCCATCGTCCACGCCGAGCTGAAGCGCGGTCTGGGCGGCTTGGCCACCATCGGGGCCACCGCTCCCTTCATCGGACTGCTGGGCACGGTGGTGGGAATTCTGAACGCCTTCAAGGAAATCGCCGCCCAGAAAGCCACCGGCCTGGCGGCCGTGGCGGGCGGCATTTCGGAAGCGCTGGTCACCACCGCCCTCGGCCTGTTCGTCGCCATCCCGGCGGTGATGATGTACAACTACTTCAGCAGCAAGGTGGAGGCCTTCGACGTGGAGATGGACAACT
>CAZXVY010000363.1:0-2906 GCA_964644115.1 uncultured Terriglobales bacterium | reverse complement strand
ACCTCATCTGCCTCGTCGTCACGCTGAGGTATTTATGAAACCAGCTCTATGCATTTGACACCGGGGCAGAGTTCCCTCCACCCGCTTTCGGCCGGACCTGACGCAACCATTCCCTAACGCTGTCATCCTGAGCGAAGCGAAGGATCTATGCAGTAACTTCCGAGTGTGATCCGCCCATTCGAGCAGCAAACGCATGGATTCTTCGCCTGCCACGGCTCGCTCAGAATGACATGCTCGAACGATCCACCCGCAACTTTCCTCCCGCCCTGGTGTTTCCATCCTCAGACGCAGTTCTTCTGGGGAGGAGAACACAGCTTATGAAACGCTTAGGCTTGATTCTGGCGGCGGCCTTCTTGTTGGGCCTGTCCGCCTTTGGGCAATCGGTCACGGCATCCGGCAACCCCGCAGATTCGCCGGGTATTGACAACTACGGCGAAGCGCGGCGCCGCCTGGCCCACCATCAGAAGGAAGAGTGGCAGCGCCTGACGGACCACCAGAGGGCAGAGCGCGAAGCCTGCCGGGCGGACCGCTCGAGCCAGCGCTGCCGCAACCTGAAGCAGCACCAGAAGCGGGAGCGCGACCGGGTGAAGGCGCACTACAAGCGCGAGCGCAACCGCCTCAGCGACCGCCGCGACGGCCGCCGGGACGCCCGGCGTGACACGCGCCGCGGCCGCGATACTCGCTTCGGCCTCACGCGCCGCTCGGGGCGTTCCCGCCAGGGCCGTGGGTCAGACCGCTTCTAGAGCGCACACGGGTTGCTGCGCCGGGGTGATCCATTGTGCCCGAACTCATGATGTCGGCGCAGCGCACAGGGGGCAGCCTCCGAGAGCATCCTCCGAGAAGCTGGGGAGCGGACGGCTGCCCTCGTGATTTGGCGAGCGGCGCAGTCAGCATTTAGAATCGCTGCGCCTCCTCATGAGCACCCCCGGTCCTCTGTTTCGCCCTTTCGACCGCCTGGTCAGCATCATCGTCAAGGGACGTGAGTACACGGTCCCCGACGGCAACATGCTGCTGCGCGCCCTCCAGTACCTCGCTCCCGAGACCATTCCCTACGGCCGCTTCTGCTGGAACGAGGAGTGCCAGTACTGCCGCGTGACCGTGGACCAGGGCGAAGGCTCCCCCAGCCACGTGGTGTTGTCCTGCAAGCTGATGGTCAAGAGCGGCATGCGCGTTACCGACATGGCTCAGGAAGTGAAGTACTGTTTACGAACCTTGGAAGCCGGAGAAGAGACCAAATAGCCCATGCGGCTAGAAAGGTGTGCAATGAAGAACAGGACTGCGGTTTGGCATGCATTCATGGCGTTCATGCTGCTGTCGGCGACATTACCATTGCCGGCCCAGGACGAACCCACCATCGCCAAGGATTCCATCGACATCATGCTTCACAGCTATCCGCACGGCGCCAGTCGCCATGAGAAAGCGCCAGACACCTGGTCGCCCGCGATCAAGTTCCGGGTCAACGGGCCCATCGCTGCCGGCAGCCAGATCCGGGTTGAGTTCTCCTACCCCGGCAAGAAAGGGTGGCTAAAGGCCGACTGCCGGACCGCCGAGACCAAGCAAGGCGAGACGTGGGACACAAACTGCATGGGGCATGGATACGCATCCGCTGATCGGGAGCTAAGCACTACCTACGCGGGCCCGGTGGATTTTGCCATTCACGTCAGCAACGAACTGATGGGGACGAACATTGTTCTGTTCAAGGGCAAGATGAAAGTGACCAAAGTACCGCGTCCCTCCCCAAACTACACGCAACTCTATTATGTGGATGAGGACTGGCGGGTTCCCATCGCCTATCTGTATCGCGGCCAGCGCACTCTCGAAATCCAGGTTTGGTTCCGAGGCAGGCCGGGTGAGGCAAGGCCACACTTGTTTTATCAAGGCAAGCCGTTCGCTACGCCTGAAAACTGTGGGTCCGCCAACTTCGAGCCCATGGCGTACGTATGGTGGCCAGTCAGTTGTGAATTTTTCGCGGGCGATGACACCATTAAGGAGCTGAATCCCGGCGCATATCAGGTCAAAGTCCTGCAGGACGGCAAGCTGACGCGGACAGCCGATTTCACGGTCGGTCCCGACGGCAGTTTTGACAACGGCATCGCTTCCGCCAACAAGCTGGGCAGCGACAAGGTGATCATCCCCGTTAAGGTGCTGGTCGACCATGCGCCCTGGAACAAGCTGGCGTGGAAGACCGAGGCATTCTATGGAAATCCGCTGACCGGTTTTACGGCGCCGCCGTAAAGAGCAGGAGGGGAGGAGATAGGACGGAGGAGGGAGACGTAGCAAGGATGTGCGATGTGTGATGTTTGATGTGCGAAGTGGGAGCTTGCCTTGAAACATCGCACATCGCACATCAAACATCAAATATCAATTGCAACGTCTCCCTCCTGCTTCCCGATGCAGCCCTTGACTTGGGAAGGCGCTGCGAATATCGTTTCGCGGTTCTTGATTCCGCCAATTCGCTGAAGGATGAGTGAGGCGCACATGAAAAGCAATTCTTGGTTCCGGCAGGCCTCTTTGCCGCTGCTGGTTTTCTTTCTCCTGACTTCGACACCACAATCGGCCCTGGCGCAGGAGGAGCCCACTATTGCCAAAGACTCGATCCAGGTCAGGGCCTGGTCAATCCCCGAGTATCGCAAGAATAACAAGATGTGGAGCTGGGTCCCCAAAATTGATTTCTGGGTCAGTGGCCCCATCGCCAGCGGCAGCCAGCTTTACGTGGAGTTCAAGCTCCCCACCGGACCCTGGATGTCGTTCGACTGCGAGACCGGCCCCATCGGCGCGGGATATTGGTGGAAGGTGAAGGAGTGCGGCGGATACAGTCTTGGCTATGAAAAGGGTGTTACCCACATCGGACCGGTCAGCTTCTCCATCGGCCTGCGCAACGAGGTCACCGAAACCAACGCAACCCT
>CAZXVY010000362.1:0-2937 GCA_964644115.1 uncultured Terriglobales bacterium | reverse complement strand
AGAGTAAGGTCGTAGTGCTCGGGGACAACGTTGCCGGGAAGCCGCTGAGCAGCAGCAGAAATCGCCAGGCAGAAAAACACGGCCAGCAGAACTGCAATGCGCTTCATTCCTCAACTCCTAAGTTAGATTAGCGCGAGGCTGCGGGGCGACGACCGGGGCCTCACTGGCTAGTTTGACGGAGGCGACGCGATTTTGTCCTCAAGGAAAGCTCAAAGTGGACTCAAAACCAGCCTCTTCCATGATAGACCGCACGGGCGGCGGGCCTGGATGAACCGGACAAGGATCAGAATGTGAACTTAACACCCGATTGCACCTGCCGCGGATTTCCCGGGATGAGGCCGCGCGACTGGTCCACCACGTACACGCGGTCGAACAAGTTCTTCACCGTGACAAACAGCGTGGCATGGTGGGGCTCAAGCTGGTAGTTGAGCGTGGCGTTCCAGACGTTGAAGCTGGGAATGCGGCCGCGCTGCCCGTCGGCCGTGGTGGCCGGCGTGTTCAGGTCGTCGGTAAACTGCGACCCCACGTACACCGATTCCAGCAGCGCATCCCAGCCGGAGCGATGGGAGTATCCCAGGCCGGCAGTCAGAAGGTTCTCGGGGGCGTAGGGGATCCGGTTTCCGGTGACGCTGGCGGCGCTGAAGCCGGGCACGCTGCTGAAGCGCACGCCGTCAAATCGCGCCGACGGAAGGTAGGTGAAGTTCACGCGGAAATACAGATTGTGGCGGGAAGCTCGCAGCACCCCGGTGTCCGCGCGTCCCAACAGCTCGAAACCCTGGTGCAGGGTTTCGCCGCCGTTGGTGAGCCCCGCGCCGATTCCCCCGGCCAGGCTGGCGGGGACGATCTGGTTTTCATAGTCCATGCGGAAGAAGGTGGCGTCGAGGCGCAGGCCGCGGACCGGCTCGGTGCGCCCGCCCACTTCGAAGTTCCAGCTTAGCTCGGGATCCAGCTCCACCACGCCGCCGCTGTTGCTCACCACGTCCTCGGCGCGCGGCGGTGAAAATCCCCGATGGACGCCGGCGAAGAAGGTCACGTTCTCACGCGGCGTGTAGGCGATGCCGAGGCCGGGAACCACCTGCACCAGGTGGTTCCTGCCGCTCGCCCCCAGGCCGCCGTTCGCCAGGCGGTTGGTGCGCTGGTAGGCGATCCGCTCCACCCGCACCCCGGGGGTGATGGACCACTTGTTCAGCAGGAAGCGGTTCTGCAGGAACAGGGAGTAGGCGTCCGTCCGGCGCTGGTTGTTCTCCACCGTCACTCCGTCGCGCGATGTGGGCAGCGGCCCGTTCTTCTGGAGACGGTACTGCTGTTCGTAATGCGCCCGAAAACCGAAATCGGTTTCGCTGCGCACGCCCAACCGGCGATGGCTGGTGCGGACATGGGGTTCGGCGCCCCAAACGTAATACGAACGCAGCCGGCCCTCGTTGCCGCACGTGGTGTTCAGGTTGGCCAAGCCGCCGCACACCGGGTCAGAGGCGTCATTGGGGCGCTGGTTGGAATTGCTGGACTGCCGCCACCAGTCGCGGTCGAAATGGCTGCCGTACAAATTGGTGACCAGGGTGGTCTCCCGGCCCAGGGCGAAGCTGTGGGTCACGGAAACGCCCACGCGGCTCCCGAAGAAAAAGTCGTTCCGAAACGGGTTCTGACGGGGATTGTCGAGATATTCCGCCAGCCGCAGGCCGGAGTACGTAAGGTTGGAATCCTCATGATAGTAGCTGGTGCGAAAACTGAAAGCGTGCCGCGAGCCGATGGTGGCAGTGCCCTTGAAGTTCAGGTCGTCCACCCCGGGGCGGATATTGTCGCGCGCGCCATCGCCCTGCTTGCGCAAATAGTGGAGGAGCAGGCCGAGGTTGCGCCAGGTGCCGCCCACACTGGCCCCGCCCTCGAAGAAATTGCGATTCCCTCCCCGGAAGGTAACGGAACCGCGGAAGTCGGAAGGCGGATCGGGCGTGAGGTAGTTGATCACGCCGCCCACCGTGGATGGACCGTACAGGATTTGCCCGGATCCCTTCAGCACCTCGATGCCCGAGTAGCGCTCCACCGGCGGGTGATAGTAGCTGGCATTGTCTCCATAGGGCGCGTAGGTCAACGGAATGCCGTCTTCCAGCAGCAGCACCTTGGAGGAGCGCGTGGGGTTCAGCCCGCGAATCCCGATGTTGGGTCGCAAGCCAAAGCCCTCCTCGTCGCGCACGTTGAGGCCTGGGACCTTGCGCAGCGCCTCGCCCACCTGGAAGACGCGGTTGCCCTCCAGGGTCTCCTGATCGAGCACGTCCAGAGAACCCGGAATCTGCCGCGCTCGGGCTGAACCGCCCACGATCTGCGCGCCCACCACCGTCATTTCCTGGGCGACGCTGTCCGGTTGCAACTCAAACTGCAGGTGCGCAACCCCGGACGAGGCCAGCGTCACGGGCTGGCGCGCGGGCGCAAACCCCTGCGCCTCCACTGTCACCTGATAGCGACCGGGCTCGAGATTCTCCACGTGGAACTGGCCGCGCAGGTCGGTGGTGGCGGAAACGCCATGGGTTGAGCGTTCCTCCTGGACCGTGACCCTGGCTTTCTGCACCACCGCGCCGGTCTGGTCCACCACCACGCCGGAAACCTCCGCGTCCTGCGCCGCCAGGCACGCGGGGACAGCCAACACGGCCACAACAACAAAGAAGCCGACCGCGGCCGTGGTGTGCAAGCGTGGGGTGAGGCGCAAAATGGCGGATCCTCCGGCAGAGTGTCTGGTACTACTTGCAACCTAGTTGCATCTGCAAAAGCAACGCATTGATTTTCAGCCACGGACTGCTTCCAAGTCAATACAGAGACCAACGATTCTGTTGCAATGCGATTGCAACTAGATGCAACCCGAGGTTTCCGGACGGCGGCCGTCTTCAGGTGCGACACTTGTTGCAGTAGCCGCCCATCTCCACCCGGGTCACCGCGATGTGGAAACGG
>CAZXVY010000361.1:0-2957 GCA_964644115.1 uncultured Terriglobales bacterium | reverse complement strand
GTCGGGCGTCCGCAGTTCTACGCGTTGCTGTTCCTGCTGGCGTTTCTTGCGCAGAGCTTGTGGATGGCGGCGCGGCCGCTCACCCCGGACGAAGTGGCGCGGGTTGAAACTGGCCGCGGGCTGTGGCGGGGGGACAGCGTCGCCGCTACTTCCGAGCATTCGCCGCTGGCGGTGCTCGCGGGAAGTGCGGTGCTGTTTCTGCCGGGGCATCCTCCGCAAGATCTTCAAGCACTGCGGTTCTTCTTACGCCTGCCCTTTGTGCTTGCCGGCCTGCTGTTGGGATGGTCGCTGTGGCACGTGGCCCGTCGGCTCTACGGCAACCCCGGCGGCTACATCGCGCTGGCGCTCTACTCGTTCTCGCCGCTAATGATTGTGGCCAGCGCCACGGTGGGACACGACCTGATCGCCGCCTGGGGAATGTTTGGCGCCGTGTTTACCGCCATTGCGCTCGCGCACACCCTGCTGGCGCCGCCTGCGGACCGCATCCGGCGCACGATCCTTCTCGGCGTGGCCCTGGGGATGGGAGTAGGCGCGGACTATTTGGTTGCCGACGTTCTTCCCGTGGCGCTGGCCCTGATGCTGTATCTCGCGCCCCAGCGCCGCACCGCGGCCCTGGCCTGGCTGGCGGCAGCGTCCGCGGTGGCGGTGCTGGCCTTGTGGGCTGTGTTCTTCTTTGATTGGGGCGCGCTGCTGGCGGCGCTCCAACAGGCGCGCTTCTTCGCGCTCCGCCCTTCCGTGGTCACCGGAGGGATTCCCTACGACGCGCTGGTTTGGTGGTTGCTTGCCACGCTGCCGTCACTGCTGCTCTTTGGGTTGGCGCTCGCGGCCTTCGCGCGCTCCCGCCGTTCGCGCTACTTCGGCAACAACCTGCCGCTGATGATCGGCGGAGCCTTCTTCCTGATGTCGCTGGCTACGCCTTACTACCTGAGCGTCAAATACTTGCTGTGGGCGCTGCCGTTCCTTTACCTGTTCGGGGCGGGAGTGTTTGCCGATCTGCTGGAAGAACCGCTGTCGCGGGTCTGGGCACTCAGGGTGGTGCTGGGCGTGCTGGTGGCGAACGCGTTGGGATGCGCAACGCTGCTGACGAAATTGGGCGGAAGTTCTTGACCTGTCCAGCGCAGAAACGCGGGCGTCTTCTGCCGCATCCGATCCGCTGTCGGGAGTATGATTGGCCTGTGCGCCGGATGCTTGCCATCGCCGTCCTTGCAGTAGTCATCGCGGCGCCGCTTGCGGCGCAGATTCGCGGCATTCCGCCCTCGGTGACCTCGATCGGCTCGGGCGGCACGCCCCTGACGCCTGGCATCGGCGCCAGCGTGACCTCGCTGGGCCCGGCGGGACTGGTGGACCGCGTCGGAACTGCCATCACCGTGCCGCACGCGCAGCCTCCGCGTTTCCGCCCGGTGCACAACGCCGTCCCCTTTTTCTGGCCGGCGATTTATCAGCCGCAACCGCAGCCTCCGGTGGTTGTGGTGCAGGTGCCGCCTCCTGTGGTGGTCGTGGTGGAACGTGACCGCGACGACGAAGAGGACAGCGACCGCCGCGAGCCCCTGGTCCTGGAATGGAAGGGCGACAAGTATGTCCGCGTCTCCCCCGGCGATGAAGACGACGAGGCCGAAGGCGACATTACCGGTGAGAACGAGCGCAGCGCGCAAGATGGCCGCAAGCCTTCACGACGCGCTTCCCGGAGCCGCAAGCCGGCGCGTCGCGTTCCTAGGCCCTTGGCCGAGGAGTCAGGGCCGCCGAAGCGCGAGCCCGAACCTGAACCGCCCGCAACCGTGCTGGTGTTTCGCGACGGTCGCCGGACCGACGTGAAGAACTACGCCATCGTGGCCGACCTGTTCTACGACCTCTCCGACCGTCTGCCGAAGAAAATCCTGCTCGCCGATCTGGACCTTTCCGCCACCATCGCCGCCAATCAGGAGCGCGGCTTGGAGTTCCGCCTGCCTACCGCCTCGTCGCCGAACCAGGTCATCACGCGGCCTTAAGGAAGTACCCAGTACCTAGTACCCAGTACCTAGACAGCGAACCGATGCACTCGCAGTTTCCTCTCCTTGATGATCAAGAACTGTCCCCAGAAAAGTTGGGATACGTACTGGGTACCAGGTACTGGGCACTGGGTACTGAGTACTGGGTACTAGGTACTCCAAATGCTCGATTCGTGGTATACTTCTCTCCCGTCAACCTGGCGATAACGTCCAGTAAATGCAAGCACTTAGCGTAAGTTCGCCGCAGCGGAAAACAGAGGCGGGCGCGCTCATTTTCCACTTTCCGCTGCCCTCATTTCTGACGCCGGAAACCCGACACCTGAGACCTGACAATGCCTGACGATCGAACGCCCGAACTTCCGTTTGAACCAGCCGACAGCGGAGGCGCGCAGCCTCCCGCCGGCGGAACGCCGCCTCCTTCCGGTCCCACTTCGGGGCGCCTCATCCCCATTAACGTCGAGGAGGAGATGCGGCGGTCGTATCTCGACTACGCGATGTCGGTCATCATCGGCCGGGCGCTGCCCGACGTGCGCGACGGACTCAAACCGGTGCATCGCCGTGTGCTGTACGCCATGAACGAGATGGGTCTGCAGCACAACAAGAAATACAGCAAGTGCGCCAAGGTGGTAGGCCAAACCATGGGCGTCTACCATCCCCACGGCGATGCTCCCATTTACGATACGGTGGTGCGCCTGGCGCAGAATTTTTCTCTGCGCTACCCGCTGGTGGACGGGCAGGGCAACTTCGGGTCGGTGGATGGCGATCCTCCTGCGGCCTCGCGCTACACCGAGTGTCGCTTGGCCCGCATGGCGGAAGAACTGCTGGCCGACATCGACAAGGACACGGTGGATTTCGTGCCCAATTACGATGGCACCACGGCCGAGCCTACGGTGCTGCCCACGCGCATCCCCAACCTGCTGGTCAACGGCTCGAACGGCATCGCCGTGGGCATGGCCACCAACATCCCGCCGC
>CAZXVY010000360.1:0-2957 GCA_964644115.1 uncultured Terriglobales bacterium | reverse complement strand
CGGTGGCCGCCGCATCACTAACAACCAAATCGGTCCAGCAGCCGGCACCGATGATGGGAGAATCTCCCACGCGCCCGGGAATTTTCCAAGCCAGGCCGCTGGTGGTGGTTGCGCCGGACATCTCACCTTTTTCATTCACTACGGAAACGTGGATGGTGCCGGTGGGCGGAAACAGCACGCGCTCGATGGCGGCCTGACGAAACTCGGACTCGATGCCCAAGCGCTCGGCAATTTCCTGGAGCTTGCGGTAGCGCTCGCGCAGCGATTGTAGCGGCGGCACCGGCACGGGAGGCTTCCACTTGGGGTCGGTGAGACCCGGGCCCCAGGAGTCCGCGTTGGACATGCCTTCCTTCCACAGCAGCCAAGTCTTGCGGGAACGCTCGGTAAGTAAATTCTCTTCGGGAAAGCCGTGGGCGGCGGCGAAGCGCTCGGCGCCTTCGCCTACCAGCAGCAGGTGGTCGGTGCGCTCCATCACCACCTTGGCCAACTGGGAGACGTTCTTTACGTCGCGCACGCCCGCCACGGCGCCCGCGCGCCGCGTAGGACCGTGCATGCAACAGGCGTCCAGTTCCACCACCCCGTCTTCGTTGGGCAAGCCGCCGTAACCCACGCTGTCGTCGGTGGGGTCGTCCTCCTGGGCGCGGCAAACGAAGAGCGCGGCGTCCAGGGTGTCGTGGCCGCGACGCAGCATTTCATAAGCGCCGTCCAGGGACTGCGAACCCGTGACTTTGCTGATGATCGCCGGGCGCCGCGGCAGGCCCGCGGGCTGCAGCGGGGGCGTGGCGCTCTTGGCTTGGTCAGCCTCCAGCCCGAGCGCGGCGGAAGCCGACGACAGGGCCGTGGCCGCCAGAAAATTCCGACGGGAGAATTTCATCGAGCCTCCGGAACGAGTACCGAGTTGCGAGTTGCGAGTACCGAGTTGCAGAGTTCAGAGTACAGAGTACAGAGTTCAGAGTACAGAGTTGAGGGGTGCGAGTGGCGAGTTGCGAGCGCAGAGTTCAGAGTACAGAGTTCAGAGTGCAGAGTTCAGAGTGCAGAGTACAGGGTACAGGGCAGCACCGAGGTGCTCTGTACTCTGTACTCGAAGTCGCTCAGGCGATCCTGGAATGGTGCAGCAGGCGTTCGCGGAGTGCCTGCGGTATCGGCAGATCCTTCTTGAGGTGGTCGCGAGCTCTGGAAACCGAGGCCCGCACCTGTTCGGGGCGGCGGTCAGTGGCGGCGGCGATTTCCTCCACGCTGAAACCTTCCACGGCGTAGAGCACGAAGGCCTCGCGATCGGGCGGGGCGGTCCGCACCAGCGAAGCTTCCACCAGCGCCAGGATTTCGTCGGAAGAAGCGATGTCTTCCGGCGTCCACGCCCGGCGGTCGGCAATCACGTCTTCCTCGTGCAGCATCTCGTCGGGCTGATGGTACTGGAGCTGGGAATCGCTGCTGGCGTTCACGTTGGGCTTGCGCGCCGAGCGCTCCAGGGGCACCGCGGGGAGGTGCTCTTCGTTGCGCTCCGCCAGCTCCGACATGGCCTGCAGCGAGAGCCGGTAGAGCCAGCGCTCCAGCGAAAGCGGCTGCGGCCGCTCCTGCTGGTCGTCGAGGGCGGTGCAGATGACTTCGTCAATCACTTCCTCGCGCGTCACTTGCCCGGGATGGATCATTCCGGCCACTTCCCGGTAGCGCAGCTCGCGTTCCACGTAACGCTCCAGGCGGGGCAGGTTGGCGTTCACGTAGTCGCGCACATCGGACCCTTTCACTGCGACCGGCTTCACCGAGGCCAGCGTTTGCTCGAAAGGAACGCGGTTGCGCCGCTTCGCCTCAGGTTTGCGGCCCCGCCACTTGTGCTGGCTGCGCAGCAACTCCTTGTGTTTGGTGAGCTGGGCCAGCAGGTCCTTGAAGCAGGCCTTGATGGCGGCCACGGCGGTGGACGCGAGCTCTTCGGCGGCAAGCTGTCCCGAGGGCAGGCGCAGGTTCAGCGAGACGGCGATCTTCCGGGGCGTGGAGTTGGGCTCGACTACAGCGTGCAGGTGCACCAGGTCGGGGCGAAACACATGCAGCCGGCGGCCCAGTTTTTCAACGTGCTGACGGAATTCCTTCTCGACGGCTGGCGTCTTCGCGGCCTTGTAGCTGATGTGAACGTTCATGGCGGTCTCGGAAAGCCGGCTGGAACTCCGGCGCCACTAAGAATCTGCTTTCTGGGCGGATTGTACACCCCGGGAAAAAAAGGCAAGCGAAAAATACAGGGGCGTACATGGCCTTGTGACGTTTGCCCTTGCATTTTGGAAATTTTGGGAGAACGGGCTTTCGTATCTGGCGCGGCGGGCCACAGGCCTGTCCCCACGTTAGCGCCGAACGGCCCGCCGCGGCGGGCGCGAAGTGGGCACCCGGCCGTTGGATCAGGAGCACTCCTTGTCGATTTCGGTTCGCCTCCTAAAGAAAACTCGGAGTGCACCGGTGTCGCGGTCGGCCAACCCGTTGAAGTGAGCTTCCGAGTTTGCGACCTCTTCATAACCCCATGTTGCAAGTACTCCATACTCCGCATCCTGGGGAGTAAAGGAGAACTGCCAAGACCGTGGCAGTCTCTTATCCAGAATCTCGAAAAGAATGGCTGGATACCAGTTCGGCCGGACGTCGGCTTCAGGGTCGATGAGATAACTCAGCCCTTCCTTTGATAGGAACATGGCATAAACCGTGTACGTTTGACCAACCACGATGTCGAACTCAGATTGAGGTGTGTAACCATACGAAAAATAGGAAGCCGGTAAGGCGTGGCCTCTGTTGTTGAGGCATTTGACCTTCATGGCTTATCCACAAACTTAAAGTCGTGAACCGGGCGGGTGGCCCACATCTCCGTTCTCCTCGCGACGGTGCCCCACATCTGCCCGCAGTTGGCAGATGTGGGTTTTTTGATTTCGTTCCAGTTCTCGTGGAGTGCCACCGCTTGGGAATTTTCCATTCCCGCCGGCCGG
>CAZXVY010000359.1:0-2968 GCA_964644115.1 uncultured Terriglobales bacterium | reverse complement strand
CCTTGCCCGCCGTGCTCACCATCCAGTCGGGCATCAACAAGCTGCGCTACGCCACCCTCATCGGCATCAAGCAGGCCAAGAACAAGCCCCTGCGCAAAGTGGCGCTGGCGGAGGTGCAGCCCGCGCTGTCGGCGAACCAGCAGAAGATCGAGCGGCTTTACGTTCCGCAGAAGACCAAGAAGACGGAGATGCTCGACGGCCCGCCCGCCGAGATCGCCAAAAAGCTGGTGGACAAGCTGCGCAACGAAGTGCGGGTGATCTAGCCAATGGCCGACACCATCCTGGTCGTGGTGGAACAACGCGACGGCAAGCTGAACCGCGTTTCCTGGGAGACGCTGCGCGGGGCGCAGGCTATCGCCGCCGAAACCGGCTGGGTGCTGGAAGCGGCAGTGGCGGGCGCCGGCGTGGCCGGCGTCGCTGCCGAGGTCGCGGGGAAAAAGGTGGCGAAGGTGTACGCCCTCGAGTCGGCGAAGCTCGAGCCTTACACGCCCGACGGTTTCGTGTCTGCGCTGAAGCCGTTCCTCGCCCAGCGCAAGCCCAAGCTGGTGCTGATGCCGCACACCTACCAAGTGCGCGACTTCGCCCCCAAGCTGGCCACGGCGCTCGGTCGCACGCTCATCAGCGACGCCATCGGCTATCGCAAGGAGGGCGAGCGTTTGCTCTTTACCCGCCAGATGTTCCAGGGCAAGTTCACTGCCGACGTTTCTTTTGCCGGCGATCCGCCGTGGTTCGTGACCTTCCAGACGGGCGCCTTTCGCGGCGACCAGGTGGAAGCAGGCGCAGCCGCGGCGTCGGTGGAAACCGTGAGCGTGGAGATTTCGGGCGGCGTAATTCGCAATCGTCCGCACGAAGTCTTCCAGGAAGCCAAGCAGGCGGTGGACCTCACCCAAGCCGAAGTGATCGTGGCCGTTGGGCGCGGCATCAAGGAGGCGAAGAACATCGAACTTGCCAGGCAACTCGCGGAGGCGCTGGGCGGCGAGATCGCGGCGTCGCGTCCCATCTGCGATTCCGGCTGGCTGCCCATGGACCGCCAGATCGGCTCCTCCGGTCAGACGGTTGCGCCCAAGCTTTATCTAGCTCTGGGAATCAGCGGCGCCATCCAGCACATCGTGGGCATGAAGGGATCGAAAGCCGTCATCGCCATCAACAAAGACGCCGAAGCGCCGATCTTCGAGGTCGCCGATTATGGCGTAGTGGCGAATTTGTTTGACGTGGTGCCTGCGTTAATTGAAGAAATCAAGAAAGCAAAAGCTGGAGCCTAGCCATATAATCTCACTATGGCCACCCACCCCAAGCCGGCTCCGGGAAAGTCCGAGCGCAAGCCTTCGCGCCGCCGCGTCGCCAAGTTCGGCAAAGAGTTGGACGAATTGGTTGAACGGATGGACAGAAACCGCGAGGAAATCAAATCACGGTATGGCATCCTGCCCGACAGTTCGGCCCTAATCCGCGAAGATCGTGAGCGGTGAGAGGCATGGACCTATGATGGAACTGACGTTCACGGCCGTGTTCGAGGAAGTGCCGTTATCCGAAGGCGGGGGATACTGCGCTTACGTCGAGGAGATCCCCGGGGCGAACACTCAGGGCGAAACGCTGGATGATGCGCGCGAGAATCTGAAGGATGCAATCAAGCTCTTGCTTGAGACGCGTCGCGAGATGCTGGGCGAGGAGGTTGGTCCCCATCGCATCATTCGCGAAAAGATTTCCGTCAAGGTCGGCTGATACGGCGCGCGAGTGAAAAGGAACGACCTTGTCCGCTACCTCGAGTCCCACGGTTGCCGCCTGGTCCGCGAAGGCGGAAGCCACTCCATTTATGGTGCTCGCGATGGGAAGCGCTTCACTGCTGTCCCTCGCCATCGCGAGGTGAACAATTTCACTGCCCGGAATATCTGCAAAGATCTGGGTATCCCGCTCCCAGCGCAACGATGATTATCTTTCGGAAACCTCTCGAAGGCATTTCCCGCCCCCAGATGGAGGCCGACGTGGTCATCGTCGGCGGAGGGCCGGCGGGCATGGCTTGCGCCTTGCGCCTGGCGCAGCTCATTGACCAGCACAACGCCGCGCATCCGGACGCGCCCCTCACCAAGGACAGCATCTATGTCCTGGAGAAGGCGCGCGAGGTGGGCCAGCACTGTCTTTCCGGGGCGCTGCTCGACCCGCGCTCCATGCGCGAACTGCTTCCCGGCTTCGAGAAGGAAGCGCCGCTCGACGCCGAGGTCACGAAAGAAGCGGTCTATTTTTTCACGGAAAAGTCGGAGTTCAAGTTTCCCATCACGCCGCCGCCGCTGCGCGACCACGGCAACTACGTTATCTCGCTCAACCGCTTCGTCAAATGGATGGGCGAGAAGGTGGAAGCCGCGGGCATCACTTTGTTCACCGGTTTTGCCGGCTCGGAATTGCTTTATGACGGCGGCCGAGTCACCGGTGTGCGCACCGACGACAAGGGCGTGGACAAACACAACCAGCCCAAGGACAACTTCGAGCCCGGCCAGGACCTGAAGTCAAAGATCGTGGTCCTGGCGGAAGGCACGCGCGGCTCGCTGACCAAGCAACTGGTCGCGCGCTTCGGCCTTGACCGCGACCGCAACCCGCAGACCTACGGGGTGGGCGTGAAGGAACTCTGGGAGCTGCCCGCGGGGCGCATCGCGCCCGGCGAAGTGATCTACACCATGGGCTGGCCGCTCACCACGCAGGAGTACGGCGGAGCGTGGATTTACGGCTCGCGCGACAACGTGGTTTCGCTGGGCTTCGTGGTCGGCCTCGATTACGCCGACCCGCGCCTCGACCCGCAGCGCGTGCTGCAGGAGTTCAAGCGGCATCCGTTTGTGGCCAAGCTGCTTGCCGGCGGCAAAATGATCCGCTACGGCGCCAAGTCTTTGCCTTACGGCGGATGGTACGCCATCCCGCCGGTCGCCGGCGACGGCTGGATGCTGCTGGGCGACGCGGCCGGCTTCCTCAATTCGCAGCGGCT
>CAZXVY010000358.1:0-2969 GCA_964644115.1 uncultured Terriglobales bacterium | reverse complement strand
TCGCTCGCCCCCATCCGGAACTTTTTTTCGCACACTGCGTATCCCTGTTCGGGGAGGCACGTTTCCATGTACTGCAACTACTGTGGCAAGGTGATTCAAGAGGACGCCAACCTCTGCGCCTACTGCGGCAGGCGAGTGGGCGGGGTGGAAGCGCGCCGGCGGCTGCTGCGTCCGCGCGTTGGACGCAAGATCGCGGGCGTCTGCCAGGGATTCGCCGAGTACTTCGACCTGGACGTCAGCGTGATCCGCGTGGTGTGGCTGCTGGTGGCGCTGTTCGGCGGCAGTGGCTTCCTAGCCTACATCATCGCCTGGATCGTCATGCCGGAAGAGGTGGAGGTGGCCTCGGCGGCGGCGCCTGCCGGCGCTGTCCAGGCCCACAACAAGGGCTGACCGCGGCTACAACTTCCTGTAAGATTCACGCGGCATGCACACCGTCAGCCGCGACGCCGAGCTTTTCTACGAGGTTCTGGGCGACGGACCGCCCGTCGTCCTGCTGCATCCTTTTCCCGTCCATCACGCCTTCTGGCTTCCGGCGGCGGACCTGCTGGCATCGCGCTATCACCTGATTGTTCCCGACCTGCGCGGTCACGGCGACTCCACCGCCGGAGAAGGGCCGGCCACCATGGAGAAACACGCCGCCGACCTGGCTCGCGTCTGCGACGCCGCCGGCGCAGGCCGGGCGGTGTTCGCCGGCGTCTCCCTCGGCGGATACATCCTGATGGAGTTCTGGCGACGCCATCCGCAGCGCGTCTCGGCGCTCATCCTGGCCAACACCCGCGCCCAGGCGGACACCGAGGAAGGACGCGCCGCCCGCTTGAAGTCCGCGGATGATGCCGAACTCCACGGCGCCGAGCCTTTCTTTGACGGCATGGTTCCCAAGCTGATCGGCGAGACCACCCGCACCAATCGCCCCGACTTGGTTGCGTCCGCGCGCAAGATGATGCGCAAGATGAGTGTCCCCGGACTGGCCGCGGTGCAGCGCGGCATGGCGCAGCGCCCGGATTCGGTTGCCACGCTCAAAACCGTGAACCTGCCCACCCTGATTCTTGCTGGAGCCGAAGACACGCTGACTCCCGTCGCCGACGCCACCCTCATGCAGCAGGCCATCCCCGGCAGCCGGATGGAAGTCATCCCCAAAGCCGGGCACTACGCCGTGTTCGAGCAGCCGGAGGCGGCGGGCAGGATCATTCGCGGCTTCCTCGACGGCCTCAACATCGGGTGAAATTCCATTCCGAGCGAGCACGACGGAGTCCGCCCCGGCGGACGACGGAGGGCGCGTCGAGGAATCCCGGTCATCCGAACGCCGCCTGAGGGTGGGGATCCTCGGCCACCACTCCGTCGAGGTGCTCCCTTGCGCTTACCCGGAACGCCAAAGCTGCTGCTACAATCGCTGCGTGATGTTCGAAAAAGACCTGGTCCCCGCAAGAACCGTCGTAACCGCGAACGGAGACGGCGCTCCGGTTGACCTCGGCGGCGCCGGCCATCGCGTTTTCCTGCTCCTGCTCACCATCAGCGGCATCGTGGAGCAGGAGGCGCTCGACGTGAGCATCCAGGGCTCGGCGGACGGCGCCACCTTCGACAAGCCGCTGGCCAAATTCCCCCAGAAGTTCTACCGCGGCGACCACCCCTTGCTGCTCGACCTCACCGGACACCCGGACGTGAAGTTCGCGCGCGCACACTGGGAAGTGAGCCGCTGGGGACGCGGCTCGCTCACTCCCATGTTCGAGTTTCACCTCGCCCTCAAGGAAGTGCCCAAGGACCTGCTCCAGGAAGCCGCCGCCGGCAAGTGAACAGTTTCGAGTTCCCGGTTTTCAGTTTCGGGTTCGCGCCTGCGGACACTTCTGCGACCCAGCGTCCGAAGGCGATCCCTGAACTTGAAACCGGAAACCGCAAACCGGAAACTGGAAACCATGCCTAGCGTCACCATTTGCCCGGCTCGCAACATCGCGGGCGCGCTGCGTCTGCCGGGCGATAAATCCATTTCTCATCGCTACGCCCTGCTGGCCGCGCTTGCGCAAGGTCGCACGCGCCTGGAAAACTTCTCCACTGGCGCCGACTGCGCCTCCACGCTGGCCTGCCTGCGCGCGTTGGGATGCAAGGTGGAGCAGCCCGCTGCCGGAATCCCCGTTACCGGAATCGTCGAGATCGAGGGTCGGGGCGGGGAACTCGGCGCCCCGTCCGCCCCGCTCGACTGCGGTAACTCCGGCTCCACCATGCGTATGCTGGCCGGCATCCTGGCGGCGCAGGCTTTTCCCTCCGAACTGGCGGGCGACGCCTCGCTTTCCCGCCGCCCCATGGCGCGCGTGATTGAGCCGCTCACCGCCATGGGTGCAAAGATTGCCTCTTGCGACGGCCACGCGCCGCTACGCGTCTCCGGCGCGAAGCTGCGCGCAATTGACTACACCATGCCCGTGGCCAGCGCCCAGGTGAAGACTTCGCTGCTCCTCGCGGGACTGCTGGCCCAGGGCGAGACCTCGGTCACCGAACCCGCGCGCACCCGCGATCACGGAGAGCTGGCGCTGGCCGCCTTCGGCGCAGAAGTGTCGCGCCAGTCCAACCGGGTTGCCATCCGCGGAGGCCAGCCGCTGCGCGCCCTTCAAGCCACTGTCCCCGGCGACATTTCCTCCGCCGCCTTCTTCCTGTGCGCCGCAGCGCTGTTTCCCGGCTCGAATCTGGTCGTGGATGGCCTGTTGCTCAATCCCACGCGCGCCACCTTGCTCGATGTGCTGGCGGAGATGGGGACACGCGTTGTCCTGCTCAATCTGGAAGAGCACCACGGCGAACTGGCGGGCACGGTGAGCGCGGCCGGCGCGAGGTTGCGCGGCGCCAGCATCGCCGGCGCTCAAACCGCCGCCCTGATTGACGAACTGCCGGTGCTGGCTGCCATTGCGCCCTTTACGGAAGACGGCATTGAAATCCGCGACGCCCGCGGCTTCCATGACCGCTTCGGAGATGGTCGGATGCGGGTG
>CAZXVY010000357.1:251-2988 GCA_964644115.1 uncultured Terriglobales bacterium | reverse complement strand
GCGCACCTTGATGCGCGCCGTCTTGAACTGGTGCTCCAGCAGCGCCAGGGTCTCGGTGATGACCGTGTTCACGTCCACTTCGCTGAACTCGGTGCCGCTGGTGCGGGAGAAGTTGAGCAGGCTGTTGACGATCTCGGAGGCGCGGAAGGTCTGGCGGGTGATCTTTTCCAGCAGGGCGGATTTCTTCACGTCGTTCTGGAGCTGCTTGGCCAGCATCTGCGCGTACGAGGAGATGACGGCCAGCGGGGTGTTGACTTCGTGGGCGACGCCCGCGGCCAGCAGTCCGATGGACGACATTTTTTCCGACTGCTTCAGTTGCGATTCCAGGTCCACGCGCTCGGTGATGTCGTCCACGATGAGGATGCGGCCAATGATGTCAAAACGGCGCGTGACCAGGGGGGCGATGGCGAGGTTGGTGACGCGGGTCTCGCCGGTGGGCGATTGCATGCGGAACTTGTAAAGGTTGCGAATCCCCGGGTTGTGGCGGCCGCGGTAAAACTCCTCGACGAAGTTGGCGGGGAAAAGCTGGCTGAGCGGGCGGCCGATGGCGTCGGCGCGCTGGGTGGCGAACATGACCTCCATCTGCGAGTTCCAGGACTCGACCTTGTCCTCCAAATCCACGGCCACCACGCCCACGCTGATGGACTCGACGATGTTCTCGTTGAACTCCTTGAGCCGTTCGTACTGCGCCGCCTTGAGCTGCAGGGAGGCGTAGAGGCGCGCGTTCTGCAGGGCGATGCCCACGTAGCCGGCCAGGGTTTCCAGCAGCTCGACATCCTCGCTGTCGAGGAAGTCGCCGCCGGCGGTCTTGCCCAAGCCGATCACCGCGATCATGCGGTTCTGGACCAGGCAGGGGAGGTAATAGTTGAGGTCGAGCTGGGCCAGGGTGTCCTGCGCGGCGGGAGTTTCGCGCACCGCCTGGTGGGTATTCTCGAAGAAGAGATGGCCTTCTTCCCACTCCGGGCGGCGGGCGGAGAGGAAGCTCAGGTCGAGCGCTTCGGGAGGAGAGAAGCCGTGGGCCTTGACCAGAGCAAAGCCATCGTGGTTGCCGCCGGTGACGAACACGGCTATGCGCTCCACCAGCAAGGTGTGAGAAAGGCGGTCGACCACGGCGGCCAGCATTTTGCCCAGGTCGGTTTCCGCATTCAGCTCGCGGCCAAACTCGATCAGGGTGCGGCGATAGTCATAGCGGCGCTTGTAGTACACGCGGTCCAGGCGCTCCTGAATACGGCGGCGCACCGGATCGAACAGCAGGGCGGTGACCATGATAGCGGCGACCAGCCCGGCGGTGCCGGCGCCGGGAATCTGGGTGCGGACCAGAGCGCCCACCAGACCCACCCCTCCGAAGAACAGGGCCACGATGGAGGCCGTGGCCAGGGTGTAGGCCATGCCGCGCTTGAAGATCAGGTCCACGTCCATCAAGCGGTAGCGGACGATGGCGTAGCCGAAGGTAAGGGGCAGAAACACCAGGGAGAAGGCTGAGACCTTCATCAGGGTGGTGGGCAGGGCTCCGCCCAAATAGGGGAGGACGTACAACAGAGAGAAGGGAGTGATGGCCAGGATGGCGCCCCGGGTGACCCACTTCATCTGCTGGCGCAGGATGGGAGTGCGGGCTTCGCGATAGGTGTGCCAGAGCACGGCCGCGGCTGCGGCGAAGCCCGCCACCAGGTAAAGCATGTGCAGGCGGTCCAGGTTCCAGCGCAGCAGCTCGTTGCCGGCGAGCTGGGTCATGACCCCAATCTGGACACCCAAGAGGCCCAGCGCGGGGGCGTAGACCGCGGGCAGCGCCCAGCGATGGCGCTGGACGAAGCTCTTGTCTTCCGGGAAGGTCAGTGCGAAGTGCAGGAAGAGCGCGGGCTGCAAGAGTCCGGCGACGATGTTGGCCCAGTAGATGATCTGGTCGAAGTCCGACCAGCTCTGGTCGGCGGCGCTCAGCTTGCCGGTGTACTTGAAGGAGTAGAAGACAAACGACGCCAGGCAGAAAACGTAAAAGTGGGTGGATTTGGGCGCGGTCCAGCGCCGCAGCAGGATATACAGACCAATGCCCAGGTAAACCAGGGCAATCAGGCGCAGGCCGAGGTTGAGGGACTTGTCGGCCGGGGTGAGAATCACTCCCATTTCCAGGGCGATGTCCCGGCGGGCCACAGTGTAGGTGATTTTGGACCAGACGCCGGAACGATAGAGGATGCGGTGAAGGGTGCCGATGCGGCGCAGCTCCTGGCCGTTGATGGCGGTCAAGGTGTCGCCGGAACGGATGCCTGCCCTTTCGCCCGGGCCACCGGGCTGTACCCGCTGGGCGCGGATCTGGTCTCCCTGCTCCACCCACCAGACCCCGTCTTCAGCAATGGGGAAGCCCTGTTCCTGCTGGTAGTTAATCCAGGCAAAAACCACCGCCGCCGTGGTGAACACGCCCAATATGGCGGCCGTAAGCCGGACTTGCAGTTCCCGTTTCATGCGCAGCGGGCTGGCATTCGCACCCCCAACCGACCCACCATCATGCACGTGGTATTCCATTTTGAATAGCCGCGGACTCCTTGTAAGAGCGGCAGTATCAATATCTTACCTTATTCCAAAATTACATATTGGTAAACTCTACAATTTTTGGAATAAGCCTCTTAAGACCTGTAGCCTGCCCCTCGCTAGATGGGTTTACAATAGGGCGCCGTTTTCGATGTCAAAAAGGAAATTCGTGATTAAAACTTTATGAGTTGGGCATGTCCGCGGTGTGATCGGATCT
>CAZXVY010000357.1:0-241 GCA_964644115.1 uncultured Terriglobales bacterium | reverse complement strand
GCTAGGACCAGCGAACCCAGTCAGGGCACGACCTTCCGCATCTACCTGCCGCGTGCGGAAAAAGAGGCAGCCAAGACTGCTCCCTCTGGGGACAGAGGCCGCGCGCAGCGAGGTACGGAAAACCATCCTGGTGGTGGAAGACGACGAAACCCTGTGCCGGTTCACCTGCAAGGTCCTGCGGGACAGCGGCCACACGGTGCTGGAAGCCGGGGCCGGCAGCGAGGCCGAAAGACATTGCCGG
>CAZXVY010000356.1:0-2993 GCA_964644115.1 uncultured Terriglobales bacterium | reverse complement strand
CGGCGTGATCTTCGTGGACCTGGCGCTGGCGCAGATCGCCGCCCTGGGCGCCACCGTCGCCATCTTGGTCGGCATGGACCCGCACGGCACCGCCGCCTATTGGATCAGCCTGGGGTTCACCTTCCTGGGCGCGGCGATTTTTGCCCTCGCCCGCGCCCGTCGCTCGCGCATCCCGCTGGAAGCCTTCATCGGCATCACCTATGCCGTGGCTTCCGCCGCCGCCATCCTGGTCATGAGCAAGGCCACCGGCGAAACCGAGCACCTCAAGGACATGCTGGTGGGCAACATCCTGGCCGTCTCCCGCGAGGAAGTGACCAAGACCGCCGTGCTCTACGGCATCATCGCGGTGTTCCACTACCTGTTCCGCCGTAGGTTTCTCCTCATTTCCATCGACCCCAAGCAGGCCGAGGCCGAAGGCATCTCCATCCGGCTGTGGGACTTCCTCTTCTATGCCTCCTTTGGCTTTGTGGTCACCTCCTCGGTGGCCATCGCCGGCGTGCTGCTGGTCTTCTGCTACTTGATCGTGCCTTCGGTGGGCGCCATGCTCTTCGCCGATCGCATCGGCCCGCGCTTGGCTATCGGCTGGACAATGGGTACGCTGGTCTCGGCTCTTGGCGTCTATCTTTCCGTGGAAATTGACCTGCCCACCGGGGCTACCATTGTCTGCACCTTTGGCGGGATCCTCTTGCTCATGTTCCTGGTGCATCTGGTGATCGACCGGATGCGCCGAGCCGCCGCCTGAAGAGACTTGCGACGAAGTCAGCCCACGCAACCCGGCCGCCCTCGGCCGGGCCGACACACCACTGACCACTGGCCACCAGCGACCAAAAACCCGGGCCGCCCCGACAAAGTCGGGGCGGCCCGGGGTCGTCAGCGAGCTGCCCGGAGTAAACCTAAGAATGCCGCCGCGGACGCAGCGACAGATCGCGCACCTGGGCCAATACGCTCGACCACTGCAGGCCGTCGAGCTGGCTGAGATAGGGCACCAGTTCCGCGATGAAGCCGTCGTTCATCAAGTCGCGGATTTCCGCCTCGCGCCCGTCCGATCCGGTGAGCAGGTCGGGCACGCTGACTTCCAGCGCCCGCGCCAGCCGCGCGATGGACGATAGCGTAGGCGTGGCCTTCTCGTTTTCGATCTTCGACACGTAGGTGCGCGGCACCTGCATGCGCAGCGCCAGTTGCCGCTGGCTCAGGCCGTTTCTGTGGCGGATGAGACGGATGGACATGGCCAGTTGCAGATGGCTGTGTCCGTTGCCGCTGGCGTGCCCGTTCCCATTCGCGGGAGCCGCTACCGGCTCCGCCACGGGCTCCGGCTCAGGCCGGTCCAGACACTTGCGGCACTTGCGGCAATTGTTGCTGACGGTCCGGAACTGGACCATGCGGCAGTAATCACATTTCACTACTTCCCGTGAGTCTACGGGAGCCAGTGTGGTTGCCATCCAGGTTGGGAGATGCCAGAGCGGGCATCCACAGCAACACCGGTTGCGATAAGACTGTTCCGTAATTTGCGGTATAGTAGGCGGGCTTGTCAACGAAAATCTTCCGGGAAACCCGGACAACACCCATACGAAGACCGGAACCAACCCGGCCAAAAACCGGAGAAAGTCAGGAGAAAATCGAGTCCAGCCACGATGCCTACTCGCTCTGACGCCTGGGGGTTACTCTGTGAATACACCCAGTCAGAAAGTCTGCGTAAGCACGCCCTCGCCGTGGAAGCCTGCATGCGCGCCTACTCCCGCAAGTTCCGGGCCGACGGCCGCGACCCCGCCGCCGACGAAGAACTCTACGGCCTGTGCGGGCTGCTGCACGACTTCGACTACGAAAAATTTCCCACGCCCGCCGAGCATCCCTTCGTGGGCAACAAGGTCCTGGAAGAGCGCGGTTATCCCGAAATCCTGCGCCGCTGCATCCTCTCCCACGCCAGCTACTCGGGCGTGCCCCGCGTCTCCATGATGGAAAAGGCGCTGTTCGCGTGTGACGAGCTGGCCGGCTTCATCACCGCTACCGCCCTGGTCAAACCCGGCAAGTCGCTGGCCGAAGTAGAGGCCCCGTCCGTGCGCAAGAAAATGAAGGACAAAGCCTTCGCCCGCTCCGTCAGCCGCGACGACATCACCTCCGGCGCCGCCGATCTGGGCATCGAACTCGAGCCGCACATCGCCTTCTGCATCGAAGCCATGAGAGGAATTGCGAAAGAGCTGGGCCTCGACGGCTCCGCCGCCAAGCTTCCGTAGAGACGTAGCTTGCTACGTCTCAGGCTCCCGCCCGTGTGAAAGCGGGCGACTCGCCCGCGCTTTGTTCCTGTCTTTGTGGAAGCGGGCGCCCTCACCCCAGCGCCGCCGCCAGCTTGCCTTCCGCAACAATCTGCGCGACCCGCGCGAAGTCTCCCGCCAGCGAGCGGTCCCCCGCCATCGCCGGACACACCGCCCGGATGGCGGCGCAGGCCGCCTGCCCGCGCGCGCTGGTCATCAACGGCGCGAGAAAATCCAGCGCCTGTGCGGACGCAATCGCCTCAATGGCCAGCACCGTGCGCGTGTTGCTGAGGATCTGCTTCAGCTTGAGCGCCGCAGTCATGCCCATGGAGACGTAATCTTCCTTGTTGCCGGAGGTGGGAATCGAATCCACCGACGCGGGATGTGCCAGCACTTTGTTTTCGCTCACCAGCGCCGCCGCCGTCACCTGGGCCATCATCAATCCGGAGTGCAGTCCCGCCTCCGCGGCTAGAAACGGCGGCAGGCCTTCGTTGAGCGCGGGATTCACCAGCCGCTCCACCCGCCGCTCGCTGATGCCCGCCAGCGCCGCCAGCGCAATGCCCAGAAAATCCAGCGCGAAGGCCAGCGGCTCGCCGTGGAAGTTTCCCCCGGAGAGCACTTCGCCGGAACTCTCCTGCGGCACGCCCGAGGGCGGGCGCGCTATCCCCGCCGCACTCGCCGCCCGCTCGGTGGCCGCCGGAAACACCAGCGGATTATCCACCGCGGAGTTCATCTCCGTCTCAA
>CAZXVY010000355.1:0-3009 GCA_964644115.1 uncultured Terriglobales bacterium | reverse complement strand
CGCACCTGGATCCACGTGCTCGGCGGACTGCCCGGACTGGACGTCACCTCGGTCCATTACGATCCGGACCAGGAGCGCCTGCTGGCCACTGCGGGAGTGGCGCACGGGATCTTCGAGAGCCGTGACCGCGGACGGGAGTGGAGGCGGCTTTCGAAACCCGAGTGGGCGTTGCGCAGCCTGGCCTTTGGCCACGGACGCCTCCTGGCAGCGACTGCCTATGACGGGGTGATAGCGGAAAGCAGCACTCCGCGAAGAGCGGCATCCGCGAACAGCTTGGGAAGCGCGAACGAATAATTATCCCACCCCGGGCCTATTTTTCCCACAACGGAACGAGCTCTCCTAGGCCCCGCATCCTGGTGTCAGTAAAGTTCTTACCTCAGGTTCGAGGGCGTTTTCGCCTCCCGATTTGGAAACACTCTGCCTGCTTCCGGCCCTTGCGCTGATTCCCAGGTCTTTCCCATCTCACTGAAAACGCGAGCAGTTATCCCGCGAGGCCGGAAACGGAACTCGAGGTGCTTTCAACATTGGAGTAGTTCACCGCCTTTCCATTAAAGGACAGGTTGCGGGGGGCGGGGACGGGGCTTGTTCCAAATCCGGAACAAAACCACGGAAATTGGGGGATAGGGGCGGAGGAAGGGGAATAATGCCAGCAGTTCTGGTCATGCCGGTTTCTGGAGAAGCAGCGCGCGCGGAAGGCATCCACCTGCTGGTGGTGGAAGACGACGCCGCTGTCCGCGAGTCCTGCCGCGAGATCGCCGAATCGGTGGGCTACAAAGCCCTGGTGGCAGACACGGCAGAGGCCGCCTACCGGGCGGTGGAAGCGGAGAGCGTGGCGGTGGTGTTGCTTGACCTGAAGCTGCCGGGCGCGACCGGGGTGGAAGTGCTGCAGGAAATCAAACGGCGGCGGCCGGAGGCGGAAGTGGTAGTGATGACCGGGTTTGCCAGCGTGCGGTCGGCGATGGAAGCCATGAAACTGGGCGCCTCGGACTACGTGGTCGAACCTTTTCAACCCGAGGATCTGCGGCAACTGCTGGAGCGGGTGGCGCGGCAGTTGCGCATGGCGGCCGAGAACCGCTCGCAGCGCGAACAGGCGCGCAGCCGGCGGGGCGTGGGCGGATTAGTGGGCAACGCGCCGGAGATGGAAAAGCTGTTCCGCATCATCGGCAAAGTGGCGTCCAGCGCGCATCCCGTCCTCATCCAGGGCGAAAGCGGCACGGGCAAAGAGCTGGTGGCGCGCGCCATCCATTTTTCCGGGCCCTACCGCGACAAGCCCTTCATTCCCGTGGACTGCGGGGCGCTGGTGCCGACCCTGGTGGAGAGCGAACTGTTCGGCTACGTGCGCGGCGCCTTTACCGGCGCGGTCCGCTCCAAGGAAGGATTGCTGACCATTGCCAACGGCGGCACCGTGTTCCTGGACGAAATCGGAGAGCTGCCCGTGGACCTGCAGGCCAAGCTGCTGCGGGCGCTGCAGGAAAAGGAAATCCGGCCGGTGGGCTCGACGCGCAGCGTTACCATCAACGTGCGCATCCTGGCCGCCACCAACCGCGACCTGGACACCGCGGTGCAACACGGATCCTTCCGCAAGGACCTCTACTTCCGGCTGAACGTAGTGAGCCTGCGGATTCCACCCTTGCGGGAGCGGAAAGGGGACATCCCCGTTTTGGTGGCGCATTTTCTGGAACGCATGGAGCGTGCCACCGGCATGCGGCGTACGCTGAGCGGCGAAGCTCTGGCCGCCATCCTGGAGTATGAATGGCCAGGCAACGTGCGCGAACTGGAAAACTGCTTGGAGCGCGCCTGCGCCCTCACTTCCGGGCCCACGCTGCTGCTGGCGGACATGCCCAGCACGCTGCAGAACCCCATGCCCGTGGCCCTTCCCGGCGCCGGCGACGGCATCGTGGCCATCAGGGACATGGAGAAACACGCCATTCTGGCGGCGGTGCACCAACTGCACGGCGACAAGCTGCGGGCCGCGCGGCTGCTGGGTATCGGCAAGACCACCTTGTACCGCAAATTGAAGGCATACGGATTCGCAGGTTGAACCCAGGGGGAAGTTGCATATGATTCTGCTGATTTCATCGTCGCCGCGAGCCCAGGACTACGCCGCGGCTGTGAGCCAGGGGACGGGGCGAGCGGTTGAAGTTGCGCCCAGCGTGAAGCGCGCGACCGCCCGCCTGAAGTCGGGCAGGGAAGAACTTGCCGCCGTGATCGTGGACCAGGCGCTGGCGGAGAACGACCCGCGGGCGGTGGAAACCCTGCTGACGCGGGCGGGCGCCGCCGTCCCCCTCCTCGAGCCCCTGGCCATCTGCTCGCCGGCGCGGTTGGTCAGCGACTTGCGTACCGCCATGGCCCGCCGGGAAATGGAAGCCCGCCTGGCCAGCCAGACGGCGCTTCGCCGCTTGTCCAGCGAGCTGCGCGGCGATGTGAGCGCCATCCTCCTCTCCTCCGAACTCGCCTTGCGCGAGCCTGCCCTGCCGCCCCGCGCCCAGGAAAAGCTCAAGTCCGTGGTCGAGTTGGCGCAGCAGATGCGGATGCGGCTCGAGGCGTGAGGGAAGCAGGCAGCCGTCAGCCATCAGCAATAAGCAATAAGCAATAAGCCATCAAGCCATGTCTGTCGATCGCTCTTGCTTATTGCCTACTGCTTATTGCTGCCTGCTGAGTGCTCCCGCCCCGTGTGGTATCTTTCTCTGCGCCCAGAGCCAATTCCCCGGAGGCGACATGGCGGACGTGAAGATCATAGTGAAGAAGAACGGGCCCTACCGCATCGAAGGCGCGGTGAAGCTGGTGGACCTGGAGGGCAACGAGTGGGACGTCACCGCCAAGCCGGCCTTTTCGCTGTGTCGCTGCGGCCACTCCGCCAACAAGCCCTTCTGCGACGGCACCCACAAGAGCATCAATTTCGTGGCCGACGACACCGCTCCCAAGCAGGCTGCGCCGCCGGCACCGCCGGCGGCTGGGCCTTCCTTCTAGCCTTTCGCCACAGAGACACAGAGGCACAGGGACGCGATA
>CAZXVY010000354.1:2346-3019 GCA_964644115.1 uncultured Terriglobales bacterium | reverse complement strand
CGCGGGCCAGACCTTTGTCGAAATGCATCGCATCCCACGCAAAGAGCGCCTTCTTGGTGACGCGCAGTGCCGCCGGGCTGAGCTTCTCCAGACGCTCGCAGGCATCGCGCACCAGGTTCTCGACGTCCTCGCCGGCGGCGACGCCGTTGGCCAAGCCGAGGGCCGCGGCCTCCGGGCCTCTGAGCTTGCGCGCCGTCAGAACCAACTCCGTCGCCCGCTTCTGCCCGATCAGCGCGGCCAGCGCCACCGCCGCCACCGGCGGAAAGCAGCCCAGTTTGATTTCGGGAAACTGCCAGGTGGCCTCGTCGGACGTGTACACCAGGTCGCAGACCATGGCCAGTTCGGCGCCTCCGCCCAGACAATTCCCGCGCACGCAGGCGATGGTGACCTTGCGCGACGCCACCAGCCCGCGAATGACGCCGTGGAACTTCGTTAGCATGTTGCGCACTTTGTCCGGAGTGTGTGCAGCCACGTCCACGCCCGCGGAAAACACTTTCTCCGATCCAGCAATAGTCAGAGTGACCACGTCGTTGCGCGATTCGATCTCTGCCAGCGCCGCGGCCATTTCATCCATCATCACCAGGTCAATGACGTTGTGCGGCGGATTCGCCAGCGTGATGCGCGCGTGGGGCGGAGTGACTTCGACGCTGATTGTCGTGTAGACCGGCATCAG
>CAZXVY010000354.1:0-2330 GCA_964644115.1 uncultured Terriglobales bacterium | reverse complement strand
TCTTGCTGCGCTTTGAAAGCCTTATCCGCGTGCATCCGCGTAAATCCGCGGTAGGCATCACTTTGTCCAGAAGCCTTTCTTGTCGTATTCGCGAATCGCCGCCAGTTCCTCCGCGGTCGGCTCGGGCGTGGCTTCGACGCGCGGAGGCACCCGCAGGTTCCAGCCGGTGTTGGTCACGACATCGTCTACGCTGACGCCTGGGTGTGTGGAAGCCAGAAATGCTTCGCCATCCTCCTTCGTCGCGCCGGCTTCGCCTCCGCTGGGGCCGAAGCGCAGCACGGCTTTGCTGGTGATGACCGCCGACGGCCCGCCGCGCGGCAGGCCCACGCGCTGGCGCCAATCCTTGCCGTCGCCGTAGCCGGGACTGGTGACATAGGACACACGCTCCGGCAGGCGCCGCCGGTCATGCTCCATCAGCACAACGAAGCGCTTGGCCAGCGACGCGATGTCGCAGGCGCCGCCGGAGCCGGGCAAACGCACCATGCCATCCCTGCCGGCGACGCGCGTCGAGTTGAGGTTGCCAAAGCGGTCCACTTCGGCCGCGCCCAGGAACCCCAGGTCCACCCGCCCGGACTGCAGCAGTCCCATCACGCTCAGCATGTCGAGGCATTGCGTTGCGCCCAGGATGTTGGGCGGGTCGGCCATGGTATAGATGAGTTCTTTCGCCGGAGTTGCCCGCACCACCCCGTTCTCGAACAGACCGATGGCATGGGGCGCGTGCGTCTTTTTGGCCACCACAAATGCGATGAGCGGCAGCCGCATGCCCACGAACACCACTTCGCCGTCGCGGATCTCGCGCGCCGCCGCGCACACCATCAGTTCGGAGAGCGTGTAGCGCGTCGCCGCCAGCGTCGGTGTCGTGGCTGCCATTGGACCTGATTCACCACGGAGGCACGGAGACACGGAGCAATCTTTCGTGGTTCCCCAGCGCTTTCTCCGTGCCTCCGTGTCTCCGTGGTGAAGAACCAACTCTAAATCGCTGCCTTACGCGTCTCCCCGATGGTCTCCAGCGGATCGCGCGCGCCCGTCTTGGGAACGATCCACTTCTTCTCCGACCCCAGAATGTCGAGCAGCAGCTTCTTGTCTTCGGGCTGCGGCAGCCACTGCTTGAGCTGCCCGGCGTATTCCTTCTCCTCCACCGCATCTCCCGTTTGCGGATGGAACATCTGTCCCGCCCAGCGTCCGATGGCGCGGTTGAAGTGGATGTCCGGACAGTAGAGTTTCGTCTCGCCCGGCTTGAGGTTGTTGTTGAAGCGCGCGATGAGCCCCGCCACCTCGTCCCGATAGAGCTGCCGGTTGTAGTCTTTGAGGTCGTCGAGCGCAGCCGCGCTTTCATTCTTGGGCTCATCGTAGCGCCCCTTGATGCCCCACACGTACGCCCAGTGCGCCGACCCGGAATGATCGGTACCGAATAGGTCGTAGGACTCGGAGATCCACTTGTTCAGATAGCGCTGGATCAGCCACGTCGGCACCACGCCCGCTTCGACCACGCGGCGCAGGCCGTCGTTGCCCGTGCCCATGTGGAAGGCCTCTTCCTTGAGCATGTAGGACATGGAGCGGCCCAGGGGTGCGAACCCGGAGTACTTCAGCATCTGCAGTTGGAACTTGCCGTCGCGGTCCACGAAGTCGGTGTAGGCGAAAAAGTCCAGCCAGTTGTCCACGTTTTCGTTGAAGGCGTTGAGCAGGCGCCTGTTCTCAAAGGCGCGGCGTTCCAGCATCTTCTGCGCTTCCACCTTCCCCGTCTGCCCGAAGTGCTCGATGAGCAGCGCGCACATCTGCCAGCCGTGACGCATCTCCTCGATCATCACCCGGGTGAGCGCGCGGCGGTCGTAGTCGGAGGGCGCGGTCTCGAACAGGAAGCGCTGCTGCTCCACGCTGGCGAACTCGGTGTCGCCCTGGTAGACGATCATGTTCATCAGCGCGTCGCGCATGTTCTGCGTGGGCATCTGCCGCAGGTTCTCCCACTTGGGCCGCCCCTTGTAGTACCCGAACTGGATTTCGTTGGTCTCGATGGCCCCGTACAGCGTCTCGAACTTGAAGTCGGCAATCTCCTTGGGGTTGACGCCGATGTCCTTGCGCCACTCTTCAAACAGTCCCACCCAGTCGCTGAAGGTCCCGATCTTGAAAACTTTTCCCGGCATGTAGCTCCTCTTCGCACTTGGCACTCAGCAATTGGCACTTGGCCACCACCTTTACGTCGCGGCCCTTTGGCCAAATGCCAAATGCCAATTGCCAACTGCCAAGTGCCTTCTTACAAATTCACCCACACGCTCTTCAGCTCCGTGTAGTGCTCAATGGCGTGCATGCCCAGCTCGCGGCCGAAGCCGCTT
>CAZXVY010000353.1:0-3027 GCA_964644115.1 uncultured Terriglobales bacterium | reverse complement strand
CTCCAGGGAGGTCGTCCCATCGTCCGCTACGACGACCTCCTTTCCGATGAGGCCGCTATCGGCAGTCTGCTTGAACTTGCCTTGGGCGCTCTGAGAGCCCGACACCTTGAGGGTTTCCCCTGCGGGGTCGATCAGGACCAGAGGGTTGTTTAGGACGTAGCTGTACCGGTTCCAGCGCTGCGGATTCTTGGTGCTATTGACGATTTCGAAGGCCGGGTCGGTACTCAAGAACCTCCCGAGTCCCGCTCCATAGTACCTCGCCAACATATAATCGAACCGCGTCTCTTCATCTCTCTCGTGCCCAGTATAGAGATGCGTGTTGTAATCCCTCGTGGGCGCGATCTCGTCGCCGAACGGGAAGAAGCTGTGGCGGGCCACGATCGTGCCAGAGCCCTTGGTCACGAGCCGCACCGACCCCAGGTGATTGGTGTGGAGCTGCAAGAGCGTCCACGGCGGATCGGCTGCGGGATAGCTACCCGGCCGGGACGACCTTTGCCGGGGCAGGAGTTTCATCTGCTGAAACCACGGACCTTTCACGGCGCACGTGGACCCCTACACCACGCCCCTATTTCGGATTGGCTTTCGGGTCCAGGATGTCGCCCAGCCTCCGGAACTCATCGCCAAAGCGGACCCAGTCGCCCTCCCGCAGCGCCTGCACGGCGCGCCGGTAGTGCTCGTGCGCTCGCGCCCCCACGTTATCGTCCGCGACCGCCGATGGCAGTATCACGCCCGCGGGCGCAGACGCGTTGAGGGCCCGCGAGGCACCACCACCAGCCGCCGCAGGTGGAAACAGGCGATCGAGCGCCGCGTCGAGCGTCTCCTCCATCACGATCTGGTTCTGATACGCCACGATGACGCGCTTGAGCTCCGGCATGCGCCCGCCCGCGGCCCGGAGGTAGAGGGGACGAATGTAGAGGACCGACTCTTCGATCGGAATCACCAGCAGTGTGCCCTGAATGACCTCGGAACCTTGCTGATTCCACAGCGTGATCTGGGGCGAGATCGCCTGATCCTGATTGATCCGCGCGACGACCTGGCGTGGCCCGAAGATTACCTTTTGTTTGGGAAACTGGAAGACCAGCAGGCGGCCGTAGTTTGCGCCGTCGCTTCTGGCGACCATCCAGGCGGCGAGGTTATCCTTGCGCGCCGGCGTGAACGGCAGCATCTGGATGAACTCGGTCGAGGTCTCGCCGGGGAGCTTCATCATCGCGTAGTACGGCTGCATCGGCGCCGCCTCATTGCCAGGCTCGATCGTGGGGATCTGCCACTGGTCTTCCTTGTTGTAGAACACGGCCGGGTTATTCATGTGGTAGGTCGCGTACACGGCGGTCTGCGCGCGGAAGATCCCTTCGGGATAGCGCAGGTGGCGCTGCAGGTCCGCCGGCATCTCCGTCAGCGGTCGGAACAGATCCGGAAAAATCCGACCCAGCGTGACGGCGACGGGGTCGTTCGGGTCGGCGAGATAGAACCGGGCCGTGCCGTGGTAGGCATCGATAGTCGCCTTGACCGAGTTGCGGATGTAGTTGATGCCATTCCGCAGCGGCGTCGAATAGGGGTATGTGCGGCCCACGGTGTACGCGTCCTGGATCCACATCAGCCGGCCGGCCTCCGAGACGACCAGATACGGGTCCTCATCGTATTCGAGGAACGGCGCGATGCGGTTCAAGCGTTCGGCGAGCTGACGGTAGAAGAGGACGCGGCTCTCGCGGGTGATGTCGTCACTCAACAAGATCTTGAGCGATCGGAACCGCATGCCGAACAGCAGCTTGCGGAACCAGCCCTCCATCGACACACCCCCCTCGCCATCGTAGGTCGTGTAGACGTTGTCGTTTCCCTTCGGGTAGTGGAACTCGCCCGCCTTCGTCTTGACGAAGACGTAATCGCTGGATCGCTCGCCGAAGTAGATGCTCGGCTCCGATACCGTCAAGTTGACCGAAGACTCCGGCGGCAGGTTCTTGACGAACAGCACGGGCAACCCTTCGGGTGTCACCTGATTCACGGGGCCGAGCGTCAGGCCGTAGCCGTGCGTAAACGTGAGCCGTTCGTTGATCCAAGTGCGGTTGGGCAGACTCGCCGCATTGAGTTCCCGTGCCGACAACATGATCTGTCTGTACTCACCGTCGATGACGTAGCGATCGTTGTCCACTGAGACGAAATCGTAATAGGTCCGTATTTCCTGGATCTGGCCGAACGTGTCGAGTAGGGGCTGGTGATCCCAGAGGCGGACGTTCTTGAGTGTGGCTGCGTTCGCGTCGATGTCGCCACGCGCAAGCAGCGCGTCGCCAGAGAGTTCCCGCTCCTCGACGTGGTCCAAGCCGAAGGCGTGGCGCGTCGCGGCGATGTTGTGGATGATGAACGGCGTCTCCTTCACCTGTTCGTTTGGGGCGACGATGAACCGCTGCACCGCGGCGGCGTAGCCGGTCCCGGCAAGCGCGGTCAGCACGTAGATGGCGCCCGCCGCCGTGAGAGGCCACAGCGAGCGGGACAGCGTCTGGTACGCGGCAAGGGCCGCGCCCACGAGCGCCACGACCAGCAGCACGCGGAGCGCGGGCAGCCGCGCCTCAACGTCCGCGTACGTGCCACCGTTAATGACACCCGACGGACTGGTGAAGAGCGCGGGCATGTCAAGCCAGGCGCCGAACGCCAGCACGAGCAGGCACGCTGCGGCGAGCACAGCCACGTGGCGCCGGGCGAACGCCATGACGGTCAGTCTGTGCTCGAGCGTGATCTGCCCAGCGGCGTAGTAGAGCCCGCCCACGCCGGCGAGCGTCAGCAGGAGCAGCACGCGCAGGGTCCGTTCGACCGTCTGCCACAGCGGGAGCTGGAACAGATAGAACCCGATGTCGTACTGGAGAATCGGGTCGGCTTGGCCGAACGGGGTGGCGTGCCGGTACAAGAGCCAGGTCAGCCAGTGACTCGATGCGTACCAGCCGAGCATCAAGGCGACGAGCCCGGCCGCCAACGCGGCGAGCGGCCGCAGCCGCACCTGATCCAGCGCAAAGGCGATCTGGCCTTGCGACGTTGGGA
>CAZXVY010000352.1:0-3036 GCA_964644115.1 uncultured Terriglobales bacterium | reverse complement strand
GATCGGCGGATGCGCTACCAGAGCGCCGCCGAGATGCGCGCCGACCTGCAACGGCTGAAGCGCGACCTGGAGTCGAGCGGCAAGCGGCGGGTGAGCAGCGCCTCGGGCCGCAGTTCGTCGGGCCGCAGCGCCTCGGGCCGCATTGCGTCCATCGAAGAACGGGAGAAGTCGGTGGCCGTCCTCTACTTCGAGAACCTGAGCGGGGCCAAGGAAGACGAATACTTCCGCGACGGCATGACCGAAGACATCATCACCGAGCTGGCCAACATCAAAGTCCTGCGCGTCTTCCCCCGGGCGTCGGTGGTGACCTTCCGCGACAAGGAAGGCAGCGCGCAGCAGATTGGACAGGAACTGGACGCCGCTTACGTGCTCATGGGCAGCCTGCGGCGGGCCGGGCAGAAGCTGCGCATCACCGCGCAACTAGTGGAGAGTTCGACCGGCCACACCCTGTGGGCCAAGCGCTATGACCGGGAGATGTCCGACGTCTTCGAGGTGCAGGACGAAATTGCCCGCAGCATCGCCGAGGCCCTGCGCGTGGCCCTGACTCCACAGGAGGAAAAAAAGATTGCCGAAAAGCCCACGGAAAACATGCAGGCCTACGACAGCTACCTCCGTGGACGGAGCTATGCCCGGCAGATGAATTTTGATTTCGCCATGGAGATGTACGAGCGCGCCATCGAACTCGACCCTACGTTTGCGCTGGCCTACGCCGGAGTGGGCCAGTTGTGCGGGGTGATCTACGAAGTGCGCGAGCAGCACGCGCGCTGGATTGAGAAGGGCCTGGCGGCCTGCGAAAAAGGAATGGCCCTGCGGCCCGAACTGGCGGAAATTTTTGTAGCCCGTGGCCGCGTGGCTTACGGCTTGAAGCAGTACGACGAGGCCGCGCGCTACGCGCTGGAGGCCATCCAGCGCAAGCCCAACTGCGACTCCGCTTACGACGTGCTGGGCCGCGCCTACTTTGCTTCCGACCGCTTTGAGGAGGCGGCCGCCATCGCGGACCGCGCCATCGAAGCCAACGGCGACGACTACAACGTCTATATCCCGTTTGAGCTTTCGCTGGAACGGCTGGGGCGCAGGGGAGAAGCCAACCGGCTCGCGGAGCGCCAGTGCCGCGCCTTGGAGCAGCAACTGGAGATGGTGCCGGAAGACGTCCGCGCCCGCATGCTGCTGGCCAACCGCTACGCCTCACTGGGTCGCAAGGACGACGCCATCCGCGAACTGCAAATCGCCGTCACCATGCGCCCCAAGGATTCCAACATTCTCTACAACGCGGCCTGCACCTACGCCATCCTGCAAAGGAAAGCGGAGGCGTTGGCCCTGCTCAGGCGCGCCATCGAGGCCGGCTACCGCAACGTGGATTGGTTTGCCCGCGATCCCGACCTGCAGTGCCTGCACGGCGAGCCCGAGTTTGAGGCGTTGGTGGGAAATTCGCCGCCCAAGAATTAGCCGCGCAGCGGCGTACGCTGTAGAGACGTTGCTTGCAACGTCTCGTCGAATCGTAGCAAGCGGGAGACGCAGCAAGCTGCGTCTCTACCGAGGGATTAGGAGTGGTCCCGCCGAAGATTTAGCCGCGCCGCAGCCTACGCTGTAGAGACGTTGCTTGCAACGTCTCGTCGAATCGGGGCAAGCGGGAGACGCAGCAAGCGGCGTCTCTACCGAGGGATTAGGAGTGGTGAGCGCGGCAGGATTCGAACCTGCGACCCATGCCTTAAAAGGGCATTGCTCTACCAACTGAGCTACGCGCCCACAATGTTTTCATCTTAGCATTGAAGCCGCGGAGGACGCGCGCAGGGCCTCTTTGACGCCATCTTTCGCTTGACCACACGCGCGCCGACAGGTAGTCTCAAAGTTAGGTCCGCTTGCAGCACAAGCGTGATTTTGGAGGACAAGTGAGCGAAGCCAGCACTGTGGAAATGTATCCCTGGGAAAAGCCCTGGTGGAAACCCGCCAAGGGGAAAGAAGCCGTGCTGGCGTACCTTGCCCTGATTCACGTGATGGCGATTATCGGCGTGGTCTTGTTTCCCATCCCCAGCCTGCCGGTGATGATTCTAACCCTGGCGCTGGCCATGCTGGGCGCGCTGGGGACCACGGTGGCGTACCATCGCGGTCTGGCCCATCGCACGGTGAAGCTGAACAAGTGGGTGGAGCAATTCCTGATTTTCTGGACGGTGATTAACGGCTCCGGCAATCCGCAAAGCTGGACCGGCTTCCACCGCCGGCACCACTCCAAGGTGGAGACCGACGACGATATCTCCAGCCCCAAGCACGGTTTCTGGTGGTCGCACCTGCGCTGGCTGTATCAGAACCCTCCGGTGAATCTGGCGGAGTGGTGTCCCGACCTGCAGAAGCCTGGGTACGCCGTCTGGGCCAAGCTGGAAACGCCGCTCATCCTGCTGTCGCTGACCTGGGGAATCGTGTTGGGATGGGAAGGCTTCTTCTGGCTGGGGGCGATCCGCCTGGTCTATTCGCTGCACGGACAGTGCGCCGTCAACAGCCTGACCCACATGGGCGAACTGAAAGAAGGCGATTCCAGCAAGAACCTGTGGTGGCTGGGCCCGCTGCAAATGACCGCCTGGGGCGAGAACTGGCACCGCAACCATCACTCCGCCACCAACTCGGCGCGCTTCGGATGGCGCTGGTGGCAGGTGGACGTGGGCTGGTACTTCATCTGGACCCTGGAAAAATTGGGCCTGGCCCACGACGTCAAAGTGCCCAAGACCCGGCCGGCTGTAGCCTGAGGTTGGGCGCAGCGTGGCGTAGCGCGGCCGCCCCGGTCGCGCCCTTCAAAGGTCGTGGCCGCACGCGGTTCAGGAGGCGACAGGACTATCGCGGCGTGGCTATCAGGAAACTCAGTTTGCCTTGGGGATTGACCTTGAGGAAGGTCAGTTGGTCCACAGTGTAGCAAGCAGGCAGGCTGTTCGTTAGGGGCCCTTCTTCCACTCTGTAGTCGGCAATTTTTTCCATGCTCATCAAATCGTACAAAGAGTAACGGCGAAGATCGTCCAGCCTGGCAATGTCGTTCGTGGGCTTGATATA
>CAZXVY010000351.1:0-3045 GCA_964644115.1 uncultured Terriglobales bacterium | reverse complement strand
ACTGGAGCACGAACTGGGCAGGAACTGGTTTTTCTCGGCGGGATACCAGTTCATCCACGCTCTCAAGCTGCCCATTTACGACAGCATCAATGGCATCCCCACCGCGCTCGTACCGCAGAACGTGCCCCCTCAGACGACCTGCGATCTGGTCCCGCTGGCCCCAACTCCTCCAGGGAAGCAACATTTCTGCCCCGCCGATACCAGTTTCGGCTTCGTGCTCTATGTGCACCCCGTCGGATTCTCCATCTACCACGCGGGCACAGCCAGCCTGCGCAAGACCTTTGCCAACCACTACAGCATCCTGGCCAACTACACCTACTCCAAGTCGATTGACATTGCCACCACGGTGAACCTGCCCGCCACGCCGGAGAACTACCTGCGGCATGACCTGGACCGCGCGGTAGGCGACAACGACATCCGCCACCGCCTGGTCGTGGCCGTGCTGGGTGAATCGCCCAAGCAGTGGCCGTTGATAGTGCGCGACTTCAAGGCTTCGTTCCTGATGAATGCGCAAAGCGCGCGCTTCTTTACCATCAATGCCGGTTTTGACACCAACGGAGACCTGTTCCCCTTCAACGACCGGGTGGGCACCATCGGACGCAATACGTTCAAAGGCGATCCCTACTTCAACATGGACATACGCATCCAGCGAGGGTTTCCCTTGACCGAGAGGCTCAGGGGCGACTTCAGCGTAGAATTCTTCAACCTGTTCAACAACGAAAACGTCCTGGACGTCAATCACGTATACGGCGCGCCCGATTTTTTCACGCCGATTCCCCGGGAATTCGGCGATGGAATCACCACGCCCGCCGGTTTCGGGACACCGAAGTTTGCTGCTCCGGCACGCCAGATCCAGCTCTCCTTCCGGCTGAACTTTTGACGGAATGTTCCAGACAAGGCGCCAGGGCGTACCCTTGGCGCCTTATTCATCGCTATCGAGATTCCATGACTGAGACCGTCACAGGGCTTCCATGATCAAGCCATACACTGCCGTAGGACTTATCCCGACCGTGCGCGGCATCCGCAGCCGCAAGGACATCAAGATCAACCTGGAGCACCTGAAGCACCTGGCGAAGGCCGCCAGTTGGCTTTCGGCGCTCGACATCCCGGTGCGCCTCATCGCCCTGCCCGAAGGCGCGCTGCAGGCCTTCAACGACGAGGTCCTGGATCTCGACCATGTCGAGTTTGCGAGAAAATGCGCCATTGACATCCCCGGAGAAGAGACTGAAGAACTCGGCAAAATTGCCCGCGAATACAACGCTTTCATCATGGCTCAGGCCAAGGCCCGCCATCCCGACCTCAAGGACCGCTTCTTCAACGTCGGGTTCGTCATCAGCCCGCGAGGCAAGGTGATCCTCAAGCACTACAAGGTTTCCCCGCTGTTCCCGGTGGAGCACTCGGTGTGCCCGCACGATGTCTACGACTGGTGGATCGAGAAGTACGGGCGCAACCTGGATGCTTTCTGGCCGGTGGTGGACACGGAGATCGGGCGCCTGGGCATCATGATGGCCAACGAAGGGTCGTATCCGGAGAACGCGCGCGCCCTGGCGCTCAACGGCGCCGAGGTCGTGTACCGTGCCTCTTATCCCCATCCGGGAACGGGGAACGAGTTCTTCGAGATCCAAAGCCGCGCCCGGGCACTGGACAACAACTTCTACGTTGTGGCCCCCAATTTGGGCACGTACTATCTGTTTCCCGACAGCACCACCCCCATTGACACCTTCGGCGGACGCTCGTTCGTCATTAATTACAAGGGACAGATCGTGGGCCGGCAGGACTACGGCGGCTGCTCCACCTACGTCGCTGGGGTCATCGACATCGAGGCGATGCGCGACCACCGCGCTCGCGCGCAGTGGGACAATTGGCTCAAGGATCTGCGTACCGAGCTCTACCAGATCCTTTACGAGCAGCCCATCTACCCGAAGAACTTGTATTTGAAACGAGCACCGATGAAGCACGCCGAGTATCGCTCCAAGGTCATCAAGCGCCAGATCCGGTTGATGCACGAGCGCGGCATTTGGAAAAAGCCCGCACGCTGACTCGTTGCCCGCTTGGGGTGTTCACCGGAAAGGGGAGCAGCGCGCCATGTCATCGAACCTCCAAGCTTCGGGAAGCGACTACTTCACGGTTGATCCCCGGCGCACCGCCCTGATTGTCATTGACATGCAGAATGCCTTCGTCGCCGAGGGGGCGCCCTTTGAAACGCCGGGCGCCCGCACCATGCTCCCGCGGCTGGAGCGCTTGATCCGATTTGCCCGCGAACACTCGATGCCGATTGTCTGGACCCAGTCCGACCACCGGCCTCCCTACGGCGGCCTGATGCTGCGCAAGTTTCCGGTGATCCGGGAAGAGCGCGTGCTCTGGGCTGGCGAACCCAGCTTCGACATGTACCCGAACATGCTGCAGCCAAAAGAAGGCGTGCTGGAGTACCGCATCGTGAAGCACAAGTTTGATGCTTTCTTCGAGACCAACCTGGATGCCATCTTGCGCTACCACAACGTGGACACGCTGATTGTGACGGGAACGGCCACCAACGCCTGCTGCGAATCCACCGCGCGCACGGCTTTCATGCGCGATTACCAGGTTGCTTTTCCCAGCGACGCCAATGCCACCTTCGATCCGGCCATGCACGAAGCCACGCTCCGGAACATCGAGCTGCTCTTCGGCCGGGTGATGACCAGCGACGAGCTGCTGAGGGAGATGGAAGAAGCCATGGCCGGCGCCGGCCCGGCTGAGGAAATGGAATCCTGAGATGCCGACCTTTGTCCTGATACACGGCTCGTGGCAGAACGGCAGCGCCTGGAGCCATACGGTCGAGCACCTGAAGGCGCGAGGGCACACGGCCTTTGCTCCCACCATGGCCGGGCACGGCAAAGGGAGCAATAAGGCCGTCAACCATGCCCAATGCACCCAGTCGGTGGTGGATTACATCCTGAGCAACGATCTGCGGGACTTCGTCCTGGTGGGGCACAGCTTCGGTGGAACCATCATCTCCAAGGTTGCGGAAGTCATGCCGGAGCGCTTCCGCAGGCTGGTCTTCTGGAA
>CAZXVY010000350.1:0-3056 GCA_964644115.1 uncultured Terriglobales bacterium | reverse complement strand
AGCGGGTCGGCTTCTACTTCCTCGCGCATGAAAGCCAGGGCTTCCTGGGGCGAGGCGGACTGCCAGACGGGAGCGAACGAGCGCCGGTGCAGGGCAGTAGGACCGTTGAGGCGCAAGGCGGCGAGATGGTCGGGAGTGCCGTATCCCTTGTTCGAGGCCAGGCCGTAGCCGGGAAAAAGCTGGTCAAACTCGCGCAGCAGGCGGTCGCGCTCCACCTTGGCGAGGATGGAGGCGGCTGCGATGGAGGCGGAAAGCGCGTCGCCGTGAATGATGGAGGTCTGGCGCGCGGCGTGGGTGATGCGCATGGCGTCGAGCAGCAGATGGTCGGGCTGGGGAGAGAGCTGGTTCACGGCGTCCAGCATGGCCACGCGCGTCGCCTGGTAGATATTGATCTGGTCAATGCGGGCGGCGTCCACGGCGGCGACGGCCAAGGCCAGCGAGTGCTCGCGGATGCGCGCGGCCAGTTCTTGGCGACGATCCGCGGGCAAAAGCTTCGAATCCCGCAGCCCGCGGATGCGATACGCCGGATCGAGGATGACGGCGGCGGCCACCACCGGCCCGAACAGCGATCCGCGCCCGGCCTCGTCTACGCCGGCCACGCGGGTGGCGCCCGCGGCCCAGGCCAGCTTCTCGTAGCGCAAGGTGCAGCGCAGCTTTTTCAGAAGGCGGAGCTTGAGGGTGGAAGGAGAGAGTTGGTTGTCCGCGCGGCGCCGTGGGTTTCCGTTCATCGAGAGCTGGCTGGGAGTGTGGCCCGGAAGGGAGTTTCAGGCAAGAGGAAGTTTTCCACATGGCTGCCGACCGGCTCGGAGCGTAAAGAAAATGCGAACCACGAAGGACACGAAGGACACGAAGGGGCGCTTGAAGGGGGCGCGTTTTTTGGGCGACTAGGGGCGTGCGGCAAGGGGCGGCGCTACCATCACGGCCCGGCCGAGGGCGGCCGGGCTACACGGGCGCGGGCGGGATGCCGGCGCTACGTCAAAGGCCGGCGCTAAGCTACTCGATTTCGCGCAGGCGGGCGTGCTTGCCCTTAAGAGCGCGCAGGTAAAAGAGCTTGGCGCGGCGGACACGGGAGGAGCGCAGCACCTCGATCTTGTCGAGGACCTTGGAGTTGACGGGAAAAATGCGCTCCACGCCCTGGCCGAAGCTGAGCTTGCGGACGGTGAAGCTGGCCTGGGGCCCACGGTTGTAAGCGATCACCGTGCCCTCGAAGGCCTGGAGGCGCTCTTTGTCACCTTCCTTGATTTTCACCTGCACGCGCACGGTGTCGCCGGGTTGAAAGGGCGGAAGATCGGTGCGCTGCAGCTTGGCCAGCAATTTGTCCATCACCGGTGAAATCGACATGATGAGCTCCTCAGTTGCTTCCCGACCAGAACCGCGCCGGCGAGTCTATTCTACTTGCGACCGCCGCGAATTTCCTCCAGCAAGCGGCTGTCTTCCTGGCTGAGCTCGGCCCGTTCGATCAAGTGGTCGATCAGCTCGGGGCGGTTGCGCAGCGTCTTCTCCAGCGCCTGGCGGCGGCGCCAGCGGCGGATCTCGTCATGGTTGCCGGAAACCAGGACTTCCGGCACGCTCCATTCCCGGTACTCCGCCGGGCGCGTGTAGTGCGGATAGTCGAGCAGGCCCCCGGAAGAACAAGTGGAAACCGGGCCTTGCTGCTGGAGCGGCGCGTCCGCGCGGCTGAAGCTCTCCTGGCGGGCCGACGCCTGGTTGCCCAGAGCGCCCGGCAGCAGGCGGGTCACCGCCTCCACCACCACGGCGGCCGCCAGTTCCCCGCCGCTGAGCACGTAGTCGCCGACGGAAACTTCGCGGTCGGCCAGGCTTGCGCTCACGCGCTCGTCCACGCCTTCGTAGCGGCCACAGATGAGCAGCACGCGATCCAGCGCCGCCAGTTCCGCGGCCATGGGCTGCGCGAAGGGCGTGCCCTGGGCCGAGAGCAGAACCACCGATTCCTTCACCGACCCGGCGATACGCTGCTCGCGGGGCGCTGCGCCCAGCGACTCCACGCACTCGAAGATGGGGCCGGGCTTCAGAACCATGCCCTCCCCGCCTCCGAACGGCCTGTCGTCCACGGTGCGATGGCGGTCGCGGGTAAAGGCGCGCAGGTCGTGCACGTTAATCTCGACCAGCCCGGCTTCGCGCGCCCGCCGGACAATGCCGTAATCCAGCGGGCCGCGGAAGAAGTCCGGAAAGATGGTGAGGATCTCGAACTTCATCTACGCTTGCGTCCGGCACCCGGCCGTCCGCTCTCCTCGTGCCCAAGGTCGAGCAAACCCTCAGGCAAGACCATCTCCACGATCCTGGCTTCCAAATCCAGACGCTTCAGGTAGGCCTGGGCGAAGGGAACCAGGTGCTGGAGACTGCCGTCGCGCACCTCGAGCAGCGGAGCATCGCCGGACCCGAAACGCACATCCGCAATCACTCCGATTTTCCGTGCCCGCCCGCCGGCCGCGTCCACCACCGTACAGCCCACCAGGTCGCTGACATACGCGGATCCGGCGGGAAGCGGAACGCGCTCTTCGCGCCGGATCTGGATTTCGAAGTCCCGAAGCGCCTCGGCGTCGGCGATGCTCTCCACGCCGCGAAACTTCAAGATCAGGCGGCCCTGGTGCAGCCAGTGTTCTTCCAGTTCCAGCTCGCGGCGCGACCCGCCGGGCGCGAGGGCCGACAAACTCCTGCGCTCGGCCAGCCGTTCCGGGAAGTCGGTAAGCAGCTCGGCGACAACTTCGCCGCGGCGCCCGCGGGGCCGAAGCACGCGCGCGATACTGACGTAGAGCGCGCCTATTCCAGGATCTCCAGCATGTAGCGCTTGTGCAGCTTCATGCCCGCCGCGCCCAGAATGGTGCGCAAGGAGCGCGCCGTGCGTCCCTGCCTGCCGATCACTTTGCCCAGGTCGTTGGGCGCGACGCGCAACTCCAGCACCACCATCTGCTCGCCGTCTATTTCGTTTACGGAGACCTGTTCAGGTTCGTCGACCAGAGCTTTTGCAATCTGCTCGACCAACGCTCGCATGTCCCCAGCCTGTTCGCCGGTCATGAGCGAAACCTCCTGGCTGTGGG
>CAZXVY010000349.1:0-3057 GCA_964644115.1 uncultured Terriglobales bacterium | reverse complement strand
TTCGCCTCAACCAACTCGGAATTTGTCATCCCGAGCGAGTGCGACTGAGCTTGAGTCCGCCTGCGGCGGACGAAAGCGTAAGGAGCACGAGCCGAGGGATCTTGGTTTTCTAGGCGGCCCTGGACCGGCGTTTTGGCGAATCGGCTCAACCAACTCGGGATTTGTCATTCGCCTCAACCAACTCGGAATTTGTCATCCCGAGCGAGTGCGACTGAGCTTGAGGCGAATGCCGAAAGCGTAAGGAGCACGAGCCGAGGGATCTTGGTTTTCTAGATGGGATCCTGGACGTAAACAGAAATTGGGCTCTACCGGCTCCTGGCCCCCTACCGAAGTCCGGTTGGCGAGCCAAGTCCACCTAGCTGGCCTGTCCTGGCTTGCTCGCTTGCGTCGGGTCTGGAATAATTGCCGGTCCGCTGGTTACACTACAGCCGCATGAGCCTCTCCCGCCGCCAGTTCGTCTCGCTTACCTGCAGCGCGGCCGCCGCCGCCTGGGCCAACGAGCTCTTTGGACTACCCGAGCTCAACGCGCAGAACACCGGCCAGGGACAGCCCTCGGCGCTGCTCTCCGCGCTCGCAGACGTTGCCCTCGACGCCGCCAAAAAAGCCGGCGCCACATACGCCGACATCCGCATCAACCGCTACCGCGACCAGGTGGTCCAGCTCCTCACCACTCCCGGCCCCGGCGCCGGCACGCTCAATCACGTGCCCGCCGTCAATGAACTTCAGAGCTTCGGCTTCGGCGTGCGCGTCATCGCCGGCGGAACCTGGGGGTTTGCTGCCAGCCGCATCGTTACCAAGGAGGAAATCGCGCGCGTCGCTCGGGAAGCCGTGGCCGTGGCCAAGGCCAACTCCCCGCTGCAGAAGCAGCCCCTGAAACTCGCGCCGGTGCGCGCCTACGTGGACAAGTGGACCACGCCCCACCGCAAAGACCCGTTCGACGTTCCCGTCGCCGAAAAGCTCGCGCTGATGGAGAAAGCGAACGCGGAAGCCAAGGCGGTGCCCAAAGTCTTTTCCGCGCGTTCGGTGGTGGTGGCCCACACCGAGGACAAGTTTTTCGCTTCCACCGAAGGCTCGCGCATCCAGCAATATATTGTCCAGTCCTACGGACAGGTGTCGGCGCGCGCCCGCGACCTTGAAACGCGCATCGCGCGCCAGCGCACGTATTCGCCGTCGCCCTACACCGCGGGTTACGAGACCGTCGAGGAAGCCGATCTGCCGGGCAACGCGCGCCGCGTCGGCGAAGAAGTGGTGGAGCACCTCGCCGCCCCGCCAGTCGAGCCGGGAAAGAAAGATCTCGTTCTGATGCCCAACCATCTGGCGCTCACCATCCATGAAAGCTGCGGGCACTCCACCGAACTCGATCGCGCCCTGGGCATGGAGGCCAATCTGGCCGGCACGTCGTTCCTCACCACCGACAAGCTGGGCAAGTTTCGCGTGGGCAGCGATCTGATGAACGTGGTGGGCGACCGCTCCCTGCCCCGCGCCATGTCCACCGTGGGCTACGACGACGACGGCGTCAAGGCCACTTCCTTCGACATCTTCCGCAACGGGATGTTCGTCGGCTACCAGACCACCCGCGAGCAGGCGCACTGGATCGGGGAAACGGAATCGCGCGGCTGCTGCTACGCCGATTCCTTTGACAGCATCCCCTTCCAGCGCATGCCCAACGTCTGGCTGAAGCCGGGGACCAAACCCACCACGCCCGACGACCTCATCGCCATGGTGGACGACGGCATCCTGATTGACGGCCGCGGCTCCTGGTCCATTGACCAGCAGCGCTACAACTTCCAGTTCGGCGGCGACGCCTTCTGGGAAATCAAGAAGGGCAAGAAGGGGAAAATGATTTCGCGCGTGGCCTACCAGTCGCGCACTCCCGACTTCTGGTCCAACTTCGCCGCCACCGCGGACCAGCGCTTCTGGGTGAACCACGGCCTTACTTCGGACGGCAAGGGCGAGCCCACGCAAATCAACGCCATGAGCCACGGCTCCGCGCCTTCGCTGTTCCGCCAGATCAACGTGCTAAGGACAGATTGATTTTCTTCGGTAATTGGTTTAGTTAAAAGTTTGGTTAAAAGGCTTGTCATTGGTTAAAAGGCTTGTCATTGGTTAAAAGACTTGTCATTGGTTGAACGATTTGTCATCCCGAGCGGAGCGCGACTGAGCCCCGACTGTGGTCGGGGCGAAGGAGCGCGCAGTCGAGGGATCTTGGTTTTGCTTTGCCCTGGCAAGGTCCAGGGGATGCCCAGGACTAGATGACGGTGCTCTTCGTGATTGGGAAGCTTCAACCATGCTGACCCGCGACCAAGCCAAGCAACTCGTCGAGAAGGTCCTTTCCTTCTCCACGGCCGGCGACTGCGCGGTCACCGTGGGCGCTCTGGATCTCGCGCAGACCCGCTTCGCAGCCAATTCCATCACCACCAGCGGCAAGTCGTCGGGCATCGCCATCAACATCTCGGTCACCAAGGACCGCCGCACCGGCGCCATCGCCACCAACGAAACCGAAGACGGAGCTTTGCGTGCGGCCGTCGCCCGCGCCGAAGAACTGGCGAGTTTCGCCCCGCAGGACCCCGAGTACGTCGAGCCGCTCGCTCCGCGGCAGTATCCCGAAACTTCCAGTTTCGACGAAGCCACCAGCCGCGCCGGCCAGCCGGAGATGGTCCCGGGCGTGAAGGCCGCCATCGAGGGCGCGGAAAAACAGAAGCTGCGCGCCGCCGGCTACTTCGAGTTGGAGACCGAGTCCCTGGCCGTGGGCAACCAGCGCGGCAACTTCGCTTACGCGCGCCGCACCGACGCCGAGTTCTCGCTCACCGCGCGCACCCCGGACGGTACCGGCTCGGGCTGGGCGTCCGCCGAAAGCGTGCGCATGAGCGATCTCGACGCTCCCCGCACCTCCGGAATCGCCATCGAGAAGTCCCTGCTCTCGCAGAAGCCCCGGCCCATCGAGCCCGGCAAGTACACCGTGGTGCTCGAGCCCGCAGCCGTTTCCGGCCTCATGCTCTTCATGTTCGGCGGATTCGACGCCCGCGCCGCCGAGGAAGGCCGCTCGCTGCTCACCCG
>CAZXVY010000348.1:0-3072 GCA_964644115.1 uncultured Terriglobales bacterium | reverse complement strand
GATGGACTCTGAAATCGCGCTTGACGCGGGAGAGCGTTGGGTATAATTAATGCGGTTGGCCCAGCACAACGTGCGACACACGAAACAGCACCGCACGGCCACTCCCTCTTCTGCGGGACGCGTTCCCGCATCTCCAGCCGGGCCCAGTTCGCCGAAGTGGAGACATTCCCAACATCCCTAAAAGGAGCACAGGCATGCCGATTCACAAGCTGGAGAAAATCTGGCACAACGGAAAGCTGATTCCCTGGGACGACGCCACCGTGCACGTGATGTCGCACGTGGTGAATTACGGGTCGGCGGTGTTTGAGGGCGTCCGTTGCTACCAGACCAAGGGCGGCGCGGCGATTTTCCGCGCCCAGGACCACGCCCAGCGCCTGCTGAATTCGGCCAAGATCTACCGCATTGACCTGGATTACAGCGCCGACGACCTGGTCGGCGGCATCGTGGACCTGGTGCGCGCCAACCGCACTTCTCCCTGCTACATCCGGCCCATCGTGCTGCGCGGCTACGGGGAAGTGGGCGTGAATCCGCTGAACTCGCCGGTGGAGGTCTACATCTGCAACTACGAGTGGGGCAAGTACCTGACTACGGAAGAAGATCAGGGCGTGGACGTTTGCGTTTCCTCGTGGACGCGCATTGCGCCCAACACCCTGCCCGCCATCGCCAAGAGCGCGGCCAACTACATGAACTCCCAGCTTATCAAGATGGAAGCCATCATGAACGGCTACGTGGAGGGCATCGCGCTGGACGTGAACGGCTACGTGAGCGAAGGCTCGGGAGAGAACCTGTTCATCGTGCGCGGCGGCGCGCTGGTCACCGCGCCGTTGGGCAACTCCGTGCTCCCCGGCATTACCCGGGATTCCGTGCTGCAACTGGCCCGCGACCGCAATATCCCCGTCGTGGAACAGATGATCCCGCGCGAGATGCTGTATATCTCTGACGAAGTTTTCTTCACCGGCACCGCCGCCGAAATCACTCCCATCCGCTCGGTGGACAAGATCAGCGTGGGCAAAGGAACGGTGGGGCCGATCACTCGCGCCCTGCGGGAGGACTTCTACGGCATCGTGCGCGGCACCGCACCCGACCGCTACCAGTGGCTCACGCCGGTGCCGGTGGCCAGCAAACAACCGATTGCGGTGTGAGGTGAAACCATGTGGGAGCCTGTCGCGCGGCTGAAGCGCATGACGCGCTTAGCTTATCTGGTTTCCAGACACCCTGAGACGCCTTGGTACACCAAGCTGCTGGCTGCGGCGGTGGTTGCATACCTGTTCAGCCCAGTCGATCTTATTCCTGATTTCCTGCCCATCGTTGGCCACTTGGACGACCTGCTGCTGGTTCCGGCGGGATTGGCCCTGGTTATCCGGCTGACTCCTTCCGAGGTTCTTGCGGAATGCCGCCAAAGAGCTGGAATGTGAAAGCTGCGGCCTGAAGTTTTCCCAACCGAGCCACCTGTGCCCTCCCGGGAGACGAGCCGGGCTGGTACAATTTTGCCTCTAACTCCCAAGGAGGAATTATGGCTACCCAGGCCCAGCCGGTTTCGGAGTTCCCGATTGCCTACCGGCAGATGATGCTGGACGCATTAACCCAGGAACTGGAAACCACCAAGAAAGTTATCGGCGCAGTTCCCGATGCGCAGCGCGACTGGCGTCCCGATCCCAAAGCGCGCACCGCCTGGGAGCTGGCCTGGCACATCGCGATGGAAGACGTGCTGTTCCTGGAGCAGACTGCGGAGCTGAAATTTGCTTTTCCCGACGATCGCTACAAGAACCAGGAGCCCAAGACCATCGCCGAGATGGTGGCCTGGTACGACCAGAATTTTCGCCGCGCCCTGGACCGGGTGCGGGCCATGACTCCGCAACAACTGGCCACGCCGGTGAATTTCCTGGGCATGTTGAACTACCCGGCCTTTGTCTACCTGAGTTTGGTCAGCAACCACAGCATCCATCACCGGGGACAGCTCTCCACCTATCTGCGGCCCATGGGGTCGAAGGTGCCCAGCATCTACGGCGGCAGCGCCGACGAGCCCATGACGGCAGGGTAGAAGCGGCTGTTTTTTCGGCGATTGCTGGTATGATGGCGCTTGCAACAATCTCCCTCCGCCCCGCGATGCGGGACGAACTGGCATCGAAGGAGAAGGTACGATGAGAAAGCTCAGACTGGTTGTGGGAGTGGCGGCGTTCGCTGTCCTGATGCTGGCCTCCACCAGTTGCGGCGCCGACCGCGACCTGTTGACCATAACGATCATCCCGGCGAGTACGACCCTGAGGCAGCAGGGCGATGTGGTGCAGTACATCGCGAACGGAACGTACAACCGCGGGCCCGACGAGGACATTACCAACAGCGTGACCTGGGCATCGGCCTTGGAGTCTGTGGCGACCGTCAACTCCAGCGGACTGGCCACAGCCGTAGTCGTCCCGACCTGCCTGGTAACCAACACCACCATCACTGCGAGCCTGGACGGCAAGACAGCCATCGCGGATCTAAGGGTGACGCTTGAAGGAAGCCCGGCTTGTTAGCCCGCGTTCCGGTGTAGGCCGGCAAGCGCTGCCGGGAAGCGCAATGCTGGCACGCGTCCCCGGTTTGTGATAGCTTCAGCCGTCACTGGGGCGACATTCCCCCCGCGGAAGTACGCTTATGCATATTGACGACCTGCTGCGCATCGCAACCGAACGCAAGGCCTCCGACCTGCACTTGAAGGTCGGCAACTATCCCCACGTGCGGGTGGACGGCGATCTGGTCCCGCTGAGCGAGCAGCCGCGCATCTCCGCCGAAGAAATGCTGAACATGGCCTTCAGCATGATGTCCAACCGCCAGAAACAGAAGTTCAAGGAGTCGACGGAGCTGGACATGGCCTACGGCGTGGCCGGCCTGGGCCGCTTCCGCGTCAACGTCTTCCAGCAGCGCGGCAACGTGGGACTGGTGCTGCGCGTGATCCCCACCAAGATCCGGCCGCTGGAAGAGCTGTACATGCCCAAGATCATCGAGCAGATCTGCGACGAGGCCCGGGGCATGGTGCTGGTGACCGGGGTCACCGGCTCGGGCAAGTCCACCACCCTGGCGGCCATGATTGAC
>CAZXVY010000347.1:0-3073 GCA_964644115.1 uncultured Terriglobales bacterium | reverse complement strand
TGCGATGGTCATCTTGCGCAAACGCCGCGGGCAACACTTTCAGGGCCACATCGCGCCCCAGTTTGGAATCGGTGGCGCGATACACCTCGCCCATCCCGCCGGCGCCGAGCCTTGCGGTGACACGATAGTGCGCAATGGTCTGTCCAATCATTTTATCGGCGGTGGCGGCATCGTAAGGGCCACTGAACGCAGTGTCAACTAATCACAAGTTGGGCTGGTTTGCGGGCGTGAGCGAAGCCGCGGTGGGGGACGAGCGGGAGTCCGCGGGCAAAATCCTGAGCCCGCCGCGGCGGGTGAAGGATCTGAAGGAAAGCTGGTCGGGGCGGGCAGATTCGAACTGCCGACCCCCTGCGCCCAAGGCAGGTGCGCTACCAGGCTGCGCTACGCCCCGACATACGTAAGCCTAAATTCTACCGTAAATATGCGAATTCGCTTCTACTGGCTCGGGTCCCGCGATATAGCAGACGATAAGTCCCCGTCTCACCAAACAACAAGAGAAGCTCGCCTACAAATAACCTGGTATTTTCTCTCCCATATCACCGTGGGTGACCGGGCAGTAGTGCTACGCTTCCCTCCGAGGATGGTATGGAACGTCACCCTAAAGGAAATCATGCCCGAGTGCTGTTGAGCTCGGTGTTCGGGCCCTATGCGCAAGACGACGAATTCGGCAGCCGATCCATCAACCCGATGGAGCTCTATCACAACCAGGTGACGCGGGCGCAAGGCAGCTTTTCGTTGCGCATGTTCCATCGATCCTGGGGCATCATGATGATTCAGGCGAATATTTCCGCACCCTGCACCGTGCTGGACTTTCCCAGGCGCGAGGACTTCGCCCGCGAATTAACCACGAACCATTACGATATCGTCGGCATCTCGTCCATCATCGTGAACGTCCGCAAGGTCAAAGAGATGTGCCGGATGGCGAGAGAACTCTCGCCACATTCGGTGATTGTGGTGGGCGGACATGTGGCTGCCATTGCGGACCTGGAAGCGAGAATCGACGCCGACCACATCGTGCGCGGGGAAGGCATCTCCTGGATGCGGCGGTATCTGGGAGTCGACGAGCACGCACCCATTTGCCACCCCGCCATTATTTCCGCTCTGCAGACACGAGTCATGGGAGTGCGACTGCCGAATCGGAAAGGCGGTACGGCAGCCACCATCATCCCGTCGGTGGGCTGCCCCATGGGATGCAACTTCTGCACTACCTCGGCTTTTTTCGGAGGCAAGGGAAGATTCGTCAACTTCTACGAGAGCGGAGATGAACTGTTTGACGTGATGTGCCAGATCGAGTCGGAGCTCAAGGTCCATTCGTTCTTTGTGATGGACGAGAACTTCCTGCTCTATCGCCAGCGGGCTATGCGCTTGCTGCAACGCATGAAGGCGGCGGGCAAGAGCTGGGAGCTTTCGGTGTTTGCTTCCGTCAATGCCATCCGCAAATACACCATGCAGGAACTCGTGGAACTAGGCGTCTCCTGGCTGTGGATGGGCTTGGAATCTCTCCACTCCAGCTATGGCAAGCTGCAGGGTGTAGACACAACCCAACTCACCCGAGAGCTGCGCCAACACGGCATACGGGTGCAGGGATCTACCATTATTGGTTTAGAGCACCACACGCCCGACAACATCGGCGAGGAGATCGAGCACGCGGTTGACCACCAGACCGACTTCCACCAGTTCATGCTGTACACGCCGGTGCCGGGCACACCGCTTTATGAAGAGATGGCCGAACAGGGCCGGCTCCTGGCAGACGCTGACCCAGCCGATGGCCATGGGCAATTCAAGTTCAACTTCCGGCATGCAGCGATTTCCCGGGATGATTCCAAGAGGTTCCTGGAGCGGGCGTTCTGGCGTGATTTTGAGCGCAACGGACCGAGCCTTTATCGCATGTGCCGCACCATGCTCTGGGGCTGGCAACGCTACCGGGACTACCCGGACCCGCGGGTGCGGGAGCGGTTCGAACGGGGGTTGAAGCAACTGGGCAGCGCTTACAATGCGGCGCTCTGGGCGATGGAGCGGGAGTTCAAGAAGGTCAACCAAGGCGTCAGTGAGCAGATTCACTCGCTGCGCAAGGAAATTGAAAAGGAATTCCCCATGATGGCGCGCCTCACAGCGATCCTGCTGGGCCCGATATTGTTGTGGACCGCTCGCCGTGAGGAAAGGCGGCTGGCCTCGGGACGCACTTACGAACCGCCAACCATCGTGGAACGCAGCAATTGGGTTTCCGCCGCGTAGCCCGCCAGCCCCAATCCAGCTGGCTGGGCGCAACTTGCGGGCTTATTCTGGCTCACGGATTCCTTGACACGTTTGGAGTGATCGTCGTGTTCTTGGGTTGGGACTCCTAAGCTTCTCGCTCCACTCTCCCAGCTCACTACCCGCGCACCATCCGGTACAGCAGCACCAGCACTACCACCGGCATTGACAGCAGCACCACCGTGGACAGCAGCAGCAGTGCCAGGAAGGCATAGTCCTCCAGCGAATGGCGGCGCTGGCTGCCCGCAGAATATTTCTGCAGCAGCTCCACGTTGCGGCGGTTGGCTTTCCAGGCCACGTCGAACAGGTCGCCAAGCACGGGAATCGAGCCCACCACCGTATCCAGTGCGATGTTGACCAGCATGCGCAGCAGGGCCACGCGCGGCAGCCCGCGCTGCCAGGCCGCGTGCAGGATGAACATGGACGCCATGCCTGCCAGCAAGTCGCCGACGCCCGGCAGCAGGCCCGCCAGCGCGTCCAGCCCGAAGCGCACATTGGTGCCAGGAATGCGAAACACCTCGTCCAGCCATGTGGCCAACTCCTCCAGTTGTTCGTCGCTCAAGGTGGAGCGCGTCGCCCGAGACTCCGCTCCCGGCGGGATGATTTCCGGCTCAAGCTTTCCGGCCATGAAAGTCAGACTAACACTCGGTCGTCATCCTGAGCCGGCCGCCGGCGGGCGACCCGCCCGCTTCCACACGGTCTTGCCAGCGCCGGGTCAAAGACCCGTCGCGACAAGGGCGCCCTTAGGCATATAATTCCCCCTCGTATGCGGCCGCTGCAATACGCAGTTGTGGCCTACGTCCGGAACCCGGTGGGGCGC
>CAZXVY010000346.1:0-3096 GCA_964644115.1 uncultured Terriglobales bacterium | reverse complement strand
CCGGCGAGTCGAAGGCCGGGGCTTTCCAGGTGGCGAAGAAGCCGCGCGCCGAGTCTCCCGTGCAGGCGCCGCCGCTCTCCGAGCGCTCCAACCTGGGCGCGAAGATTGCCGCCGGCCAGTTCGTTACCATGGTGGAGATTGTTCCTCCCAAGGGCACCAGCGCGCCCAAGGAAATGGAAGGCGCACGCCTGCTGAAGTCCCTGGGCGTGGACGCCATCAACATCCCCGACAGCCCGCGCGCCTCGGCGCGCATGAGCGCGCAGGCGCTGGCCATCCTCATCCAGCAGCAGGCGGGCATCGAAGCGGTGCTGCACTACACCTGCCGCGACCGCAATGTGCTCAGCATCCAGTCCGACCTGCTGGGCGCGGCGGCCATCGGCATCCGCAACCTCATCTGCATCACCGGCGATCCTCCCAAGCTGGGCAACTATCCCGACGCCACCGCGGTCTTCGACGTGGACGCCATCGGACTGCTGAACATTGTGCACAACCTCAATGGCGGGCTGGACATCGGCGCCAACCCCATCGGCGGCGCCACCAGCTTCGTCATCGGATGCGGCGCCAACCCCGGCGCGCCCAACCTGGACGAGGAAATCCGCCGCTTCGAGTACAAAGTGGAAGCCGGGGCTGAGTTCTGCGTCACCCAGCCGGTGTTCGACGTGGCCCTGCTGGAGAACTTTCTGCGCCGGGTGGAGCACTGCCGCATCCCGGTGGTGGCGGGCATCTGGCCGCTGGTCAGCGTGCGCAACGCCGAGTTCATGAAGATTGAGCTGCGCGTGGCCGTGCCCGACTCCATCTTCGAGCGCATGACGCGCACCTCCGGCACCGAAGCCGCGCGCGCCGAAGGCGTGGCCATCGCTCGCGAGATGCTCCAGGCCATCCACTCCATGGTGCAGGGCGCCCAGGTCAGCGCGCCCCTGGGCCGCTACGCCGCCGCCGCCGACGTGCTGGACGCTCTAGGCCGGCCGCGCGCGGCCTCCACAGCCAACTGAATCTCCCAACGCCCTCCCGGCCTTGCCACTGGGGTTAGAATGGAGGGCGGAGCCTTCCCTTGCCCACGTTTGAAGACAGCCTGACCCGTCTGGAAAAAATCGTGGACGAGCTAGAGAAGGGTGAAATCCCGCTCGAGAAATCGCTGGCTCTCTTCGAGGAGGGCATCAAACTCTCCGGCGGCTGTCGCAAGGAATTGGAAGACGCCGAGGGCAAGGTGGAAATCTTGTTGAAGCAAAACGGGAAGTTGCAGGCGGAACCCTTCGACGCAGAAGTGGATAGACCCTCTGGGAAAGCGTCCAAGAGGTAGCCGCCGGAAACTCTGGGCCCGGCCGCGCGCTCGCGGTGTGAGGCGCTGGCCAAAGCGCGGTTCTTTCGTGGTGGGAGCAGTCATCATGCCTGTGAGTTCGGTCGTCCTCGCTCTTACCAGCCCCCGCTGCGCCGAATTGCTGGCCGTGGCCCTGCACGCCCACTTCGACGCGGTGGCCGCGGTCCACGCCCCCGAGCATGTGCGCCCAGCGCTGCTGAAGCACCGCGCGGCTGTGGCCATCGTGGACCTGGAACTGGTCAGCCTGACTGAACTCGACGCCCTGCACCGCGACTTCCCCCACGTTCTGCTGGTGTGCACGCATCGCGTTCCCGACGACGCCATGTGGGCGGCGGCCCTGTCCCATGGCGCCGCGGACTGCTTCCCTGTTTCCGACGTGCGCAACATCGTGGCTGCGGCCGTGCGCCCACCCGATCCGCACCACACCCGCAACGCCGCCTGACCGCAACGTGACCCCACCGAACCACCAGCCCGAGTCTGATTCTGCACTGGAAATAATTACCGCCGGCCCGAAACACTTCGGCTCCGGGTGGATCAGCGGCGTTTTGTCCGTCACTCTCGGGACCCTGGGGATTGGCGGCGTGCTCTGCCTGCTCTTTCCGCAGTGGCTCACCACCCCGGAGTTTCGCCAGTACTACTCCATGCCCTGGATTCGCGGACTGATTCAACTGGTGCTGGTGGCCGCCTTTGTTGCAGGTTTCGTCAGCGTGGTCCTGCGCAAGAACAAGCTGCTGGGGGGGTCGGGCCTGCTCCTGACTACCGTGGCCGTCGTCCTCGGCGGCTCCCAGGTTCCGCTGCCGGACAATGTGCCTCGTTCGAATTACCTGGGAATGGACTGGTTTCTGCTGGAGCTTTTTTTCCTCGCGCTCATTTTTGTGCCCCTGGAGCAGATCTTTGGCCGCCTCCGCGACCAGGGAATCTTCCGGCCCGGCTGGAAGATCGACATGGCACACTTCGTGGCCAGCCATCTGCTGGTGCAGATCACCGTGTTTCTCTCCATGCTGCCGGCAAAGTGGTTTTTCGCCTGGGCGGTCAGCTCGAAGCTGCAGGGTGCGGTGGCCTCGCAGCCGCTGGCGCTGCAGTTCGTCGAAATCCTGCTGGTGGCCGACCTAGCGGAATACTGGTCGCATCGGGTGCTGCACGTGGTTCCGTTTCTGTGGCGGTTTCATGCCATTCACCACTCCAGCCGCCACATGGACTGGCTGGCCGCCTCGCGAATTCACATCGGGGACGCCATCTTCATCCGCGCCATCACTTTTCTCCCGCTGTTCCTCCTGGGCTTTTCCAACCAGGCCATCTTTGCCTACCTGTTGTTTGTGACCTTCCACGCGCTGTTCATTCACGCCAATGTGGGGTTCAGCTTCGGGTGGCTGGATTGGGTGATCGCAACTCCCCGCTTCCATCACTGGCACCACGCGGCGGAAGCCGAAGCCGTGGACAAGAACTTTGCCGTCCACATCCCGGCGTGGGACATGCTGTTCGGCACCTGCTTCCTGCCCCGCGACCGGGCGCGCTGGCCGGCGAATTACGGCATCGCCGGCAATCCTGTCCCCGAAAACTACGGGCGGCAACTCCTCTACCCCTTCTGGCGGAAGCGGCGGAGGTAACTCTCACCCTAACTGCGTGGGTGACGACCCGCAGCGTGGCCGCGATATACTCACCTGCTCATGCTCGACCAAACCTTGGAACAGGGACGGGTGCGCATCGACGCCGCGCTCGAACGTCTGCTGCCCGCCGCCGACGCGGCCCCGGCGTCCATTCATCGGGCCATGCGGCAC
>CAZXVY010000345.1:0-3100 GCA_964644115.1 uncultured Terriglobales bacterium | reverse complement strand
GCCCGCGCCGAGCAGATTTATTTCGACGAGCTGATGAAGACCGAGGACGCAGTGGAGGGGATTAGCGCATTTCTCGAGAAGCGGAAGCCGGCTTGGAAGGGTAGATAGTAGATTCTATGGACTTCCTTGGAATGGGCCTCGGAGACTTCGTCAATCTCATTCGGCTTGGCATTGATTTCTATAAGCTGAGGGGAGGAAGGCGTGCGCCGGACAGCGACGAGCCGGACCCAGCGAAGCTCGAGGAGGCCGTTGCCGAACTTGAGTCGGCGCCGCCAGGCACAAGTACCGACGATGCGCTTAGAGTTCTTGAGTCGAAGCTTCCTGCCTCGCAAATGGATCGACTGAAGCGAGACCTTGCAACCTTTAGTGCCCTCGCATCTCCTCGAACACCTGCCGACTTCGACTATTGGAGTGTCCTGAGCGGATACGCTTGTGCTCTGCGCGCCATCGCTATTCGAGCTAACCTCTTTCGCCTGAGAGGTTGGAAGAATGCGTCGAATCGCCGATTCCTGACATTGCCGAAAACCCGTGAGGCATTGCTTCCTGCCGCTAGCGCCGCCAACGCTCTTGATCCTAACAGGGAGACCGTGAGTGCAGAAGTCACTCGGATTTCCTGCCTCTTGGTTGACGAGGAGGAGCCTTTTCCCGTTGCCCTTGGAATCGACGCGCGTTATGAGAGGAGAAGTTACGTGGGAGGGCCTGGCCCGAGCGACTCGAAATTCGGCTTCTACTATCTCTCGCCGGGGCAAGATGTGAATTGGATACTTTTCGACAATCGGCAACGGGATTACGAGTTCAAGAGTTTCTCACGGCAGCTGAATGCAACCGAAGCTAAGGAGATCGTCCTTGCAATGAAGGATGACTTGTGGGGATATCTCGACGAAATCGAGGCAGAGTCGACGACTGTTAGCGACATCAAGAAGGAACTGAAAGGCATCCTTGATGCAGTTAGTCGTCTGCAGAACGGCAGTTCAACTTGAAGCTTCTCACAATGCGCTCCGCCATCGCCGATTTGCTTCCCGACGGCTCCTCCGTCGCCCTTGGCCTGCAAATGGAGCAAATGATTCCGTTTGCCGCGGGGCACGAGATTATCCGGCAGAAGAAGCGCGGGTTGACGTTGATCGGGCCGATTTCCGACATCCTGTTCGACCAGCTTGTTGGCGCCGGGTGTGTGGAGTGCGTCATCGCCGCCTGGGTGGGCAACGTGATGATGGGTTCGGCCTACAACTTCCGGCGCGCGGTGGAGTCGGGAAGCGTGAAGGTGACGGACATGACCAACTTCGGCGTGGCGCTGGCGCTTCAGGCGGCGGCCCTGGGTGTGCCGTTCTTGCCCACGCGCACGGCGCTGGGAAGTGATGTGGCGCGGGGCAACGAGTTCTTTGCGGAGATGGAGTCGCCGTTTTCGGCCTGCGGGCAGGATGCCCGCGAGACAGCCCCGACTCGTCGGGGCGCTACGGTGCCGGCGCTGCGCGAGAAGCTGCATGCGGTGCGCGCGCTGGCGCCCGATGTGGCCATTGTCCACGTGCAGCGCGCCGACGCCGAGGGCAACGCGCACTGCTGGGGTAACTTCGGAGTGATGCTCGAAGGCGTCCGCGCCGCCAAGCGGGTGATGGTGGTGGCGGAGAAGGTGGTGGAGCCGGAGGTGATCTCCAGCGACCCCAACCGCACGGTGATTCCCGGCTTCCTGGTGAACGCGGTGGTGGAGTGTCCGTACGGCGCGCATCCTTCGCCGGTGCAGGGCTGTTACAGTCGGGATGATGCGACGTTCCAGCAGTATCACGAGCAGACGGAAACGCCCGCCGACTTCGCGGCCTGGCTCCAGCGCTGGGTGCTGGATGTTGGCGACCGCCGCGAATACATGAACCTGGTGGGCGCCTGCCGGCAGCAGGCGCTGGCGGTGAAGAAACATGCGTACGCGGCGGAAGCGGACTTTGGATACTGATGTTCACCACGGAGACACAGAGGCACGGAGAAGAACAAGACTTGGCTTTCCCCGTGTCTCCGTGCCTCTGTGGTGAGTAATCGGGGACTGTGAAAAAAGAACTCATCGAACTCCGAGTCAACGGCCGCCTGCGCGAGCTGGCGGCAGAGCCGTCGAAGCTTCTGCTGGACGTGTTGCGCGAGGACCTGGGGCTGACCGGCACGAAGCGCGGCTGCGACGACTCCTCCTGCGGCGCCTGCACGGTGATGGTGGACGGCGTGCCCATGATGGCGTGCACGCTGCTGGCCGCGAGTTGTCCGGCGGACGAGCACGAGATCACCACCATCGAAGGCGTGGCCGAGCACGGCGCGCTGGCCGCCATCCAGAAGGCCTACGGGGACTGGGGTGGCGCGCAGTGCGGCTTCTGTACGCCTGGCTTCCTGATGACGGTGAAGGCGCTGCTGGCTTCGAACCCCGAGCCCACGGAAAACGAAATGCGCCGCGCCCTGAGCGGCAACCTGTGCCGCTGCACCGGCTATTCGCAGATGTACCAGGCCATCAGGGCGGCGGTGGAAGCGGAGCAGAAGGGAATGGCAAGATGAGTTGCGAGTACCGAGTACCGAGTTGCGAGTTCTTGAAGCTAACGACTAACGACTAATGACTGACTTCTCAATCATCGGCAAACCCATCGCCATGGTGGACTCGGCGGGGAAGACCACGGGCGCGGGGAAATACACTGACGACCTCACACTCCCCGGGATGCTGATCGGCAAGATCCTGCACTCGCCGCATCCGCACGCGCGAATCAAGAGCATTGACGCGTCGAAAGCGCTGGCACTCGAGGGCGTGGTGGCCGTCGTGACCGGCGCGGATGCGCCCAACCAGTACGGTATCCTGCCCGTCGGGCACGACGAAACCGCGCTGGCGGTGGACAAGGTGCGCTACGTGGGTGACAACGTAGCCTGCGTGGCGGCGGTGTCGGAATCCATCGCCGAGCAGGCGCTGGAGCTGATTGACGTCGAGTACGAGCTGCTGCCGGCGTACTTCGATCCGGAAGAGTCCATGAAGGCGACGGCCGACCTGATCCACGATCACAAGCCAAACAACCTGGAGAAGGACTACCACCACGTGTTCGGCGATCCCGACGGCGGCTTTGCCGAGGCCGGCTACGTGGCTGAA
>CAZXVY010000344.1:2350-3102 GCA_964644115.1 uncultured Terriglobales bacterium | reverse complement strand
CCTCGACCGTGATGACGCCGTCCTTGCCCACCTTCTTCATGGCCTCGGCGATGATCTTGCCGATGGTCTCGTCGTTGTTGGCGGAGATGGTGCCCACCTGGGCAATCATGTCGCCGGTGACGGGCTTGGAGAACTTATCCAGCTCGCCCTTCACCCGGTTGCCGTCCTTGTCGAGTGTGCCGCAGATGGCGGTGACCGCCTTCTCGATGCCGCGCTTCATCGCCATGGGATTGGCGCCGGCTGCGACCGTCTTCACGCCCTCGCGATAGATGGATTGCGCCAGCACGGTGGCGGTGGTGGTACCGTCGCCGGCCACGTCACTGGTCTTGGAGGCGACTTCGCGCAGCATCTGCGCGCCCATGTTCTCCAGCGCGTCCTTCAGTTCGATCTCCTTGGCTACGGTGACGCCGTCCTTGGTGATGGTCGGCGAGCCGAACTTCTTCTCGATGACCACGTTGCGGCCCTTGGGGCCGAGGGTGACTTTGACGGCGTCGGCCAGCACGTTGACGCCGCGGAGGATCGCTTGCCGCGATTCCTCGCCGTGAATGATCTGCTTTGCCATTGTTCTCTCTCCTTAAGATTTGAAATCGGTTACCAAATTCGGTTGCGCGCGCGAGATCCTTCGGCCCGGAAGGGCCTCAGGATGACCGCCCGCGGCTCGTCTTTCAGCCCGCCCTGAGCGAGCGAAAGCGAGTCGAACGGGCCGCGGAGTGCGCGGTCACTTGCGCGCTCCGGCGTGCTCCTTGTGCTTG
>CAZXVY010000344.1:1701-2340 GCA_964644115.1 uncultured Terriglobales bacterium | reverse complement strand
TTGCGCGCCAACCGCTCGTTTTCCGCCCCGACGAGTCGGGGCCGGCATCGCGCGGCGCGCCCAGGTCCTTCGGCCGCAAAAGCAGCGGCCTCAGGATGACAACAAACTCTTACTTGCGCGCTCCGGCGTGCTCCTTGTGCTTGCCGGCGCCGGCCAGGATGCCCAGCACCTCTTCCTCGCGCATGATGATCAGCTCTTCGCCGTCGATCTTGATCTCCGTGCCGGCGTACTTGCCGAACAGGACCCGGTCTCCCGCCTTCACATCCAGGTGAAACACCTTGCCCTCTTCGTTGCTCTTGCCCTTGCCCACAGCGATTACTTCGCCTTCCTGGGGCTTTTCCTTGGCCGTGTCCGGGATGATGATTCCGCCACGCGCCGTCTCCTGCTCCTCCACCCGTCGGACCAGGATGCGGTCATGCAGGGGAGTCAGCTTGGTTGCCATCGTGAAGCTCCTTTCAGAGTTTTAGTAGACTTGCCTGTAAACATCAGAAAACAATCAGGATGGAGATGTTGTTAGCACTCTCACGTATCGAGTGCCAAGTATATAGAGGAGGGAAAGGTTTTGTCAACACAGGGGGCTTGACAGCGGGGAGGGCTGGATTGGGGGCTCGGGGGGGAGGGTGGAACGTTAGGTGCGGG
>CAZXVY010000344.1:0-1691 GCA_964644115.1 uncultured Terriglobales bacterium | reverse complement strand
AGAAAAGTTTTTCTCCAAAGGGGGGGGCTTGAACGGGGGGGGGGCGTTGTTGGGGCGCGGGGGGGGGAGGGTGGAACGTAGGTGCGGGCTTGTCTGAGAGGAAGGTGGCGGGTGAGCTTGTGGCTGTCCAAAATCCAGGGAGGACCGAGCCTTTGGCGGGTGGTTTCTGTTTTAGAATGGAGGTGTGATGCGGCAGCTTCTTCTAACCATGGCGGCGGTGGCGTTGCTGCTTGCCGCGCCCGGGTACGCGGCGCCGCCGCAAAAGCCCAAGAAGCAGTATTCCGACCTGAAATTCGCCGTAGTGAAGAAGCACAACGGGAAGCCCATCCGCAACGCCAGCGTGGTGCTGCACCTGGTGAACGAAAAGGGAGAGCAGCAGAAGGGCGGATATCAGCTCAAGACGTCCAGCGACGGCACCACCAGCTTCGACAGCGCGCCCTACGGGAAGATGCGGGTGCAGGTGATCGCCCCCGGGTTCCAGACCTACGGGGAAGATCTCGACATCAACCAGCCCACCCACGAGTTCGTCATCAGGATGAACCGGCCCCAGGAGCAGTACTCCATTTACGACAAGAAGGCGGGCGAGAAAAAGCCCGAGGAAAAGCCGAAGCCGTAGCGGGCTTCCAGCGGCGTCGGCAAGATGCCGCCGCCGGCCAGAGGCCGGGCGGGACGCCGGCGCTACGGAGTTTTTCCGCAGCCTGCCAGTCCGCAACAGAATCCACAACAGAATCAATATCCCTTGCGCTTGTCCACCAGTCCAAGCAGGGGCTCACCGGCGAGGAAGCGGCGCAGGTTTTCGCGGATGAGCGCGTAGTGGCGCTCCCACAGCTTTTCCGTGACGGCGGCGGTGTGGGGAGTGATGAGCAGGTTGTCGAGGCCCCAGAGTGGGGAGTCTTGCGGCAAGGGCTCGGCCTCAAAGACATCGAGCGCGGCGCCCGCGATGGTCCTCTTTCTCAGCGCTTGGGCGAGGGCGGCCTCGTCCACGATGGGGCCGCGGCTCACGTTGATGAGGTACGCGTCCGGCTTCATGCGGGCGATGCGGGCCGCGTCGAACAGGCCGCGGGTGGAGGGGGTGAGGGGAGCGGCGATGACCACGAAGTCGGCTTGGGCGAGGGCGCGGTCGAGTTCGGCAGGGCCGAACACTAGAGAGACGGCGCCGCTTTCCCGCTGGGGATGCTCGCGCACGGCCAGGACGCGCATGCCGAGAGCGGCTGCGCGCGCCGCGATCTCGCGGCCGATGCTGCCCATGCCCACCAGGACCAGAGTTGAGTCCGTGAGTTCGCGGGGCCGAGGGCGCTCCTGCCACATGGCCTCTTGTCCCCAGGTGCGTGCCTGCTGGTAACGAAGGGCGGAGGGCAGACGCTTGGCCAAGGCCAGCAGGAGGGCGAGGGCGTGCTCGGCAACCACCGGACCATGCACATCGCGAGCGTTGGTGACCAAGACGTCGCCGGCAACCAGCTCCGGAAACATGAGCTGATGCACCGCAGCCGCGGGCGAATGGATCCAGCGGAGGCGCTTGGCCACGACGAATTGTTCGGGGCGAAGCGACCATGCGAGAAGAACCTCGGCGTCTGGTATTTCCTCGGTCAGACGGTGGTAGCCGTCGAGATGCACCACGGCGAGTTGAGGAAAGTCGCGGCGCAGCCGTTCGCTCACCCAGGCGGGCGCGTTCCACAACTCAAAGCGATGGC
>CAZXVY010000343.1:0-3112 GCA_964644115.1 uncultured Terriglobales bacterium | reverse complement strand
ATCGCCGGCGTGGCAGGTTGCACGGCGCGGACGCCACGCGGGTTTTGCGCGGTGAGGCAGGCGATGGCGCTTGTGCCGTGGACACGCAGCGCGGCGAACGTCTTGAGGTCCGCCTGCACGCCGGCGCCACCGCCGCTGTCCGAGCCGGCGATGGTCAGGGCGACAGGCCATTGGGGGTGTTGGCGCACGGCGGAAGGCTACGCGAACGGTTTTCCCGTTTGAACTTTGAATTCCCGCGCCCATATTAGCGGGCATGGACAAAGGCAAAGTCGCGGAATTGCTGGTCGAGATCGGCACGCTGCTCGAGTTGAAGGGCGAGAACCCGTTCAAGACCCGCGCCTACTCGAATGCGGCCCGCGCGCTGGAGAACCTCACCGAGCCGCTGGAGAAGATGGTCGCGGAAAATCGGCTTGGAGAGATCCCTGGAATCGGCGAGGGCATCCAGAAAAAGGTGACCGAACTGGTCACGACGGGCCGCCTGAAATACTACGAGGAGATCAAGGCCTCGGTGCCCGCCGGACTGGTCGAGATGCTGCAAATCCCCGGCATGGGTCCGAAGAAGGCCAGGGCGCTCAACGACAAGCTTGGCATCGAGTCGATCGATCAACTTGAAACGGCTTGCAAGGCCGGCAAAGTCGCGGACCTCGACGGGTTCGGCGAGAAGACGCAAAGCAAGATTCTGGAGGGCATCGCTTTCAAGCGGACTTACGCGGCGCGGCACTATTTGCACGACGCGCTCGAAGCGGCGGAGCCGGTGCTGGAGCGGCTGCGCGAACACCCGGATGTGATTCGGTGCAGCACGGGCGGCAGCCTGCGGCGCTGGCGCGAGACGATTGGCGACGTCGATTTCCTCGCCTCGTCGAAAAAGCCGGCGGCGGTCCTGGATTTTTTCACGACGCAGCCGGGCGTGCTCAGCGTGAGCGCCAAAGGCGACACGAAGGCCAGCGTGATCCTCCAGGGCGGCGTCCAGGCGGACCTTCGTGTGGTGACGGACGCGGAGTATCCGTTCGCCCTGGCCTATTTCACCGGGAGCAAGGAGCACAACATCGTGATGCGCCAGCGGGCCATCGCCCGCGGGCTGCGGCTGAACGAGTACGGACTGTTCCGTTCGAAGGAGGAAACGCGCGATCCGAAATTGCGCCTGCCGTGCAAGTCGGAGGAGGACATTTTCGCCGAACTCGGGCTGGCGTATGTGCCGCCGGAACTGCGGGAGGATCATGGCGAATTCGCGGCGGCGGAACGAGGCAAGCTGCCCAGGCTCGTCGAGTGGACCGATCTGCGAGGCGCGCTGCACAACCATTCGACCTGGAGCGACGGCCACCAGACGCTGGAGGAGGTGGCCGCGTACGCGCAGGAACTGGGACTGGAGTACTGGGCAGTGACGGACCATTCGCGCTCGTCCTTTCAGGCGCACGGCCTGGAGGCCTCGCGGTTGCGCGATCAACTCAAGGCCATTGCGAAGATCAACGCGCAGCTTGCGGACGAAGGGAGCGATTTCAGGCTCCTCACGGGCAGCGAAGTGGACATCCTCGGCGAGGGGCGGCTCGACTACGAGGACGACCTGCTGGCGCAACTCGACGTGGTCGTTGCGAGCGTGCATGCGGGCTTCTCGAAAGACGAAGCGGAGATGACCCGGCGAATCGTCAAGGCGGTCCAGAACCCGCACGTCCACACCCTCGGCCACATGACCGGCCGGCTGCTCCTGGAACGGGAGGCCTACGCGGTCAACGCGCAGGCGGTCATCGACGCGTGCGCGGAAACCGGGACGTGGATTGAACTCAACTGCAATCCGTGGCGCTTCGACATGGACTGGCGGCACTGGCAGTACGCGAAGAGCAAAGGAGTGAAGTGCGTGATCAATCCCGACGCGCACCGGCGGGAACATTTCGGTTTCCTGCGCCTGGGCGCGGGCGTGGCGCGCAAGGGCTGGCTGGAGAAGGGGGACGTGATTAACACCCTGCCATTGAAGGAATTGATGAAGGCGCTCGGGAAGAAGCGGGGGCCGGCGAGAAAGGCGTAGCTGCGACCGTGAGGTCGCGGGCTGATCTTCTTCGTGGAGGGGACAGGATTGTGTTGCGGGCTGTCATGCCGTGGAAAAGTTTAGCCCGCGACCTCACGGTCGCAGCTACGGCTCACCAACTCACCGGCACGGACATTTTCCCGCCGAACTTGCTCGAGTAGAAAAGCTGTTTGCGGGCCGCGCCGTATTCATGGATTAGCCGGGTGATTTTCACGTCGTAACAGCAGTATTCGGCGATTTCGAGCAGCCGGCCCTCCTTGAACCAGCGCAGCGCCTGCAAGCCGTCGGAGGTTTTTTCCAGCCCCATCGTCGCCTGGGCAATCGAATCGAGGGAGAGCCGGTGCGGCAGGGTCTTGCGGATTTCGGCCAGCATATCGAGCGTGGGCAGTTGGCGGAGATCGAAGATGGTGTAGCCGTGCAACACCTCATAGTCGAAGCCCAGGTTGTTGAAGCCCACGACGAGGTCGGCGCGGCGCAGGTCCTGAAGCAAGTCGTCGACTTGTTTCTCGGCATAGATGCGGTACTCGCCCCGAGCGGTGCTGTAGGTGACGCCGACGCTCATCCGCATGTCGCGGACCTTGTCCCAGCCGCCCACTTCGTCCGCGGACTTCTGGGTTTCGAGGTCTGGCAATGGAATTGTCAGGGCCGTTGAAGCGTTGAAGCGTTGAAGCGTTGAAGCGTTGAAGCGTTGAACCGTTGAACTGCTGAACCGCTTTAACGATTCAACGATTCAACGATTCAACGGTTCAGGCCAAAGCTACTGCTGCTTCAAGCGGAAGAAGCGGGATGGGAATGAGGGCGTCACGGTGTGCGGGCTCGAGGAGTTGGGGACGTCGTTGTACGGACCCCGCGGCTGCGCGGCCTCCTGGAGCACGAACCCGGGGGCATTCCAGGACAACGTCACGCTCGCGCCGTCGCGCTGGATGCGCAATCGCGGAGCCGAGCCCGATGGCGGGGCGATGCCGACCAGGGAGAGGTCGAACGCGCCGTCGCTGGTATCGGGCCTGTCCTGGTGAAGTTCGACGGCAAGAATGTTTTGGCCTTCGAGGAGGAGGCCGGGCGCGGCGATGATATTGGTCGGCGCATAGTACA
>CAZXVY010000342.1:0-3115 GCA_964644115.1 uncultured Terriglobales bacterium | reverse complement strand
GGCAAAGACGGCCAGTCGGTGCCCGTCGGCGTCGGTATCCCTACGCTCAAGGTGGACCGCATCACTGTCGGCGGCACCGCGCGCCGGCAGGTGGGCACGGATTTTCGGAATTAGAGATCGTCGCAGTCGGCGTGAGGTATCATTCTAGGCATGACCAAGCTTCTCGAAAGAGCGTTTGCGGAGGCGGCGAAGCTGTCGCAGGATGAGCAAGACGCCGTGGCAGCCCTACTCCTTGAAGAGCTTGCGTCGGAACGTCGGTGGAGTGAGGCGTTCGCGAAGTCCCAGGACAAACTGGCAGCGCTCGCGGACAAGGCCCTCGCTGAGCTCGATCGAGGCGAAACCAAACCTCTCAGTGAGCTGTGATCTCGCGCACCACCAAAGACTTCCGGCGGGCCTTCGCTGACCTACCCGCCGATGTTCAGGATCGGGCGAGGCGTGCCTTCGAGTTGTGGAGCAGCAATCCCGCCCATCGCAGCCTTCAGTTCAAGCAGGTTCATGCCATCAGGCCGGTGTATTCAGCGCGCATTGGCTTGGGCTGGCGTGCACTTGCGGTGAAACGCGAGGAACTGGTGGTGTGGTATTGGATTGGCTCCCATGCTGACTATGACAGGTTGCTCTCAAGTCTTTGACGATCAAAATCCGCAAACTTCAAAAACGTGAAACCTGATACTGACCTCAAGCAAATCGCCTCCGACGTCGTCCGCCGCGCCTTGGCCGGCGGGGCGACCGCCGCCGAAGCCGTGGCCCGCGAGGGGGAAGAATTCTCCACACTCGTCCGCCTGGGCGAGGTAGAGCAGCTCAAGGAAGCGGGCTCGCGCGCGCTGGGGCTGCGGGTGTTCTTCGGACAGCGCGCCGCCTCCACCTACACCAGCGACTTTTCGTCGCAAGGAATCGAGCAGTTGCTGAACGGCGCGCTGGCGCTGGCCAAGGTAACCTCAGAGGATCCGCACGCTGGCTTGCCCGCCCCCCATGAACTGGGCACGCTCCCCGGCGACCTCGACCTCTACTACGACGACGTCCATTCGCTGGCCACCGACGCGCGCATCGACTACGCGCGCCGCGCCGAGCAGGCAGCGATGGCCGCCGATGCGCGCATCCGCAACTCTGAGGGCGGATCCTTCGACGCCGCTACCGGCAGGAAGGTCCTGGCCAACTCGCACGGCTTCGTGGGCGAGTACCGGCGTTCGTACTGCTCGGTGGCCGCCGTCCCCATCGCCCAGGAAAACGGCAGCATGCAGCGCGACTACTGGTACGCCGTCTCGCGCACGCTCACCAAGCTGGACGCGCCCGAAGAAGTGGGGCGAATCGCCGCCCAGCGCACCCTGCGCCGCCTGGGTGCGCGCAAGGGGAAGACCGCGCAGGTGCCCGTCGTGCTCGAGCCCATGGTGGCACGCTCGATTCTGGGCAACATCTTCGAAGCCGCCAGCGGCGACTCCATCTATCGCGGCGCGTCCTTCCTGGTGGACAAACTCGGCCAGCGCATCGCCGGCGACAACGTTACCGTGGTGGACGACGGCACTTTGCCCGGCGGCTTCGGCACCTCGCCCTTCGACTCCGAGGGCGTCCCCACGCGCCGCACCGTGGTTATCGAACGCGGCGTCCTGAAGTCGTACCTGCTCAACACCTACACCGCCAGGAAACTGGGACTCGCCACCACCGGCAACGCGGCCCGCGGCCTTGCCGGCACTCCCGGCATCGGCGCCGGAAATTTCTTCCTCGAACCCGGCGCGAGGACGCCGAAGGAGATCATCGCGGAAGTCCCCGAAGGTTTGTACGTCACCGAGCTGCTGGGATTCGGCATCAACCTGGTCACCGGCGATTACTCGCGCGGCGCCGGAGGATTGTGGATCTCGGGCGGCGAGCTGGCCTATCCCGTGGAAGAAATCACCATCGCCGGCAACCTCAAGGACATGCTGCAGAACATCACCCAGGTCGGCAGCGACCTGGAGTTCCGCGGCTCCGTGGCCTGCCCCACCCTCCGCATTGACGGCCTCACCGTGGCCGGGGCGTGAGCTTTCACCACAGCGGCACAGAGAACACAGACGCATTTGGCACTTGGCAGTTGGCACTTGGTCACCCTCGGTCGAATCGCTGAACTGCCAAATGCCAAGTGCCAAATGCGTTCTCTGTGTCTCTGTGGCAAAGCCCGTGACGGCTTCGCGCTAGAATCTCTCCATGGAACAGCCCCCTTCGCCCGGCAGCTTGTCGTCGCCGCCGGAAAGTGAAACGCCCTGGGCGGCGATCGTGGGTGGCGGACTGCTCCTTCTGCTGGTCATCGCCGCGCTCATTTTTCTCACCCGCTCGGCGCGGGTTCCCCAGCCGTCTGCGCCTGCTCCTGCCGGGCCGCATGCCTATGGGGAGAAACTTCAGTTCACCGGCCTGAAGATGACTGAAGTGGAGAACTTCGTCGGTGGCAACGTCACCTACCTTGAGGGCCAGCTCGCCAACCGCGGCGAGCGCACCGTGGCCGGGATTTCCGTCGAGGTGGTGTTCCGCAATTCCCTCGGCGAACTGGTCCAGAAGGACACCCTGGCCGTCCGCGTCCACCAGCAGGTCGGCACCTACACCGACGTGCTCGATCTGAGCGCCGCTCCGCTCAAGCCCGGCGAGTCCCGCGGCTTCCGCCTTACTTTCGACCACGTCTCCGCCGACTGGAACCGCGTCTATCCCGAACTCACCGTGGTCGCCGTCGCCTTCCAGTAGGCGCGTGTGGAAGCGGGCGACCTCGCCCGCGCCGCTTCCCCCTCCAGTTCGCATTCTTTCGCGCTCGTACTCTTTCGCGATTGTCAGCCTTTCGACGATTGTCATCCCGAGCGCAGCCCGACTGAGCCCCGACTTTTGGTCGGGGCGAGGAAGGGCGAAGTCGAGGGATCCTGGTTTTGCATTTCCCCCAACCGCCACGCGGAACTCGCCGAGCACGCCCAAGAGCGTTCCTGTCCAGGCGCCCGAAGCAGGCGCCCGCACGCAAAAAACCCTTGACAACCATCCCGCTATAACAGTACATTCTGTACATACTGAAAGTACAGGTGGTGGCATATGGCAGCTCTTTCACCCGTAGCTCAGAAGTTCATCCTCCATTGGGGCGAGATGGGGACGCGCTGGGGCATCAACCGCA
>CAZXVY010000341.1:0-3119 GCA_964644115.1 uncultured Terriglobales bacterium | reverse complement strand
CATGCTGCGGACGGCTACGTCCACAGTCTCCGGGGCGAGTACCGCCTCGACGCGCAGCTTGTCGCGCCCGAAGCGGACCACTTCGATGTCCAGGTAGTCGTCAATGAATTCCACTTCCTCGCGCAAATGAACGAACGAATCGTGCTTGCCCAGCAGGCGCCGCAGGATGCTGGCCAGCTTGAGGATCACTTCGCGGGCCATGTCGGGATCGAAGCGCACCAGCGACGACACCGAATTCAGCGTGTTGAACAGGAAGTGCGGGTTGATCTGGGTCTGCAGCGCGTCCATGCGCGCCTGCAAGAGCAGCCGCTCCTGCTCTTCCAGCTTGATCTCGATGCGGGCGTTGTTCCAGATCTTCAGCGGGATGGCCACCACCGCAATGGTCACCGCGTAGATGGCCAGCAGCGCCGGCCAGTGCGTGCTGTCCAGCGCGAACATCTGTCCCCGCAGCCGCGACGCCAACCCCAGATGCAGGAGCTGGAGCACCAGGATCACCAGGAAGAACGCGGTTTGCCAGTCGCCCAGGGGGCGGCGCAGCACGCGCCGCACCCAGCGGTACACGCCCAGATCAATAAACGGTGAGAACGACCACACTTCTTCCTGATTGGGGGCGCGCCAGCGCAGCAGTCCGGCCACCAGTCCGGTGAGCACATAGAAAGGCAGCGTGATGTATTCGCCGTTGAACAGCGCGGGCATGGCCACCAGGCCTCCGCCCAGCGCGCCGGCCAGGCGTCCGCCGATCACGCCCATGAGGATTGCAGCCTCGAATCCCAGGTCGGCAGCCAGAAAGTTCGGCACCAGCACGCGGATCATCACCCCCAGCGCGAAGGGAGTCCCGACGAACAGCACCAGGTGGATCTTCTGCTCGGTGTTGCGCTCCTCGCGAAACAACAGCCGTTTGAAGTAGCGCGAGCGCACCAGGGCGCTGGCCACGGCGGCTGCCACTCCCAGCTTTACCAGCAGGGTGACGAGGATGAGGCGCTGTTCCATCTCTTCTGGAGCTTCTGGGAGCGTAGGTTAGCACGTAAGACAGGCGGCAGGAGGGAGGAGGGAGGAGGGAGGAATTGAATCATTGAGGGATTGAATCATTGAGTCATTGAAAAACCACTACAGCCGGAGCGCCGGGGCCGGCTCCATGGAGAAACCAAGGATTAATGATTCAACGATTCAATGACTCAATGATCCCGTCTCCCTCTTCCCTCCTCCCTCCTACCTCCTCCGTCCTCCGATGAAACGTATAATGCGGGCATGGGCTCATCTGTCCGCAAAGTCGCCGAGGCCGACTTCCCGACCCGCTGGGGCCACTTTCGCCTCTACGGTTTCGAGGGCGACTTTGACGCCGCCGAGCGTGGCGGCCAGACGCGTCACGAAACCGCGGTGGCGCTGGTGATGGGGGACGTGACGTCCGACTCGTCTGCCGAAGCCCCGCTGGTGCGCGTGCACTCGCAGTGCCTCACCGGCGACGTTTTCGGTTCCTTGCGCTGCGACTGCCGCCAGCAACTGGAAATGGCGCTGGGGATGATCGCCGAAGCCGGCCGCGGCGTTCTGCTCTACGAGCAGCAAGAGGGGCGCGGCATCGGGTTGATGGCCAAGCTCCAGGCCTACCAGCTCCAGGACCAAGGCATGGACACCGTGGAGGCCAACCAGCATCTCGGCTTCAAGGCCGACCATCGCGGGTTCCAGCTTCCCGCCGAAGCCCTGAAGCTGCTGGGCGTGACCCAGGTGCGGCTGTTGTCCAACAATCCGGAAAAGGTCGCGGCCCTGGAAAACGCCGGCGTCAAGGTGGTAGAGCGCGTCCCTTGCGAAGTGGACGCGCAGCCCCACGCCGAAGAGTATCTCAAGGTGAAGAAGGAAAAACTGGGCCACTTGTTCAGCAGAAGGTAGTTTTTTCGTTCCGAGCGAGCTGAAGGACACGAGCGCAGCGAAGTGGACCGAGGGTGAGTCGAGGAAGCCCTCTCGCGGCAGTGACCATGGAATAGCGATTCCTCGCTTCGCTCGGAATGTCCTACTAGCGAGACCCTTATCCTCTCTTCAATATTTTCCGCAGCGCTGCGCGGTTCTTCACCGGCAGCGTGTCGAGCACCGAACGCGCCAGGGCCAGGTAGACGTCGCGCGCGCCCTTCACCTTGCGCAGCTCGCGCAGGTGTCGCGCCACCGTGCGCACGTCGCCGCGATTGATGGGCCCGCTGAACGCGGCCGCCGTGCCGCCGCGCAGAAAGTTCTCAAACGTGCGGCGAGTGATGGGCAGCATGGCGTCGCGCACCGACGCCTTGGGCACGCCGGCCGCCAGCGCCACCTGCTCGGCCATGGCTAGCGTGGCGATCATCAACGGCGAGGCGAACGCCCCGAAAGCGTGGTACAGCGTCTTGTGGCGCTTGCGGATGGGGAAGACGTTCCCCCCCAGGTCGCGGGCGATGCGCCGGGCGACGGCCACCGCGGCGGCATCGCCCTCCACGGCGAACGGCACTCCCTTCATGGAGGGACTCGCCCCGCGGACGAAGCTCATCATGGGGTGCAGCGCCGCCACCGAGGCCCCGCGCTTTCGCAGCGGCGCCAGTTGATCGCTGGTGAGCGCGCCGCTGGAATGCAGCGCCACCTTTCCGTTCCAGTACCCTTTGCGCTTCGACGCACGAGCCAGAGCGCGAGCCGTGGGGGCGATGGCGTCGTCGGTGACGCACAGCCACACCACGGCCGCCGTCAGTTCGGCCGTGGCGACCGTAGCGGGGCGGGCGCCGGTTTTGCGCGCCAGGCTTCGCGCCCGCGCTTTCGATTCCGGCAGGTCGCGGGACACCACCTCCGTGATGCGATAGCCCGCCTTGCGCAGGGCAAGCGCCAACGCCGTGGCCAGGTTTCCCGGCCCTACGAGCGCGATGCTGGGCTTCGACGCCATGACCGCGCAGAATATCAGAGCGCGGGAGGAAACAAGGCAAAAGTCAAAAGTAAAAAGGCAAAAGAGGAAAGGCAATAAGCAGTAAGTAATAAGCAGGGGCTAGGGTAGTGTCCAGCAACTCGGTTGATTTGAGTTGCGAGGATGTCATGCTGAGTCCGCCTCGGCGGACGAAGCATCTAGAGCTGGTTTCATAAATACCTCAGCGTGACGACGAGGCAGATGAGGTGAA
>CAZXVY010000340.1:0-3137 GCA_964644115.1 uncultured Terriglobales bacterium | reverse complement strand
AGGCGGAGGTCTTCTTGCGATTGAAATCGGCCTCCAGACCGTGGCCCACGGCTTCGTGCAGCAGGATCCCCGGCCACCCCGGGCCGAGCACTACTTCCATCTCGCCGGCGGGAGCTTCGCGGGCGTCGAGCTGCACGATGGCTTGGCGCGCGGCCTCTTTGGCAAAGTGCTCGGGAGTCTTTTCTGCGAAGAAGAAGTCGAGGGCCACGCGGCCGCCGCCACCCGAGGTTCCGCGCGCGGAATTCTCGCCCGACTTGGCGATGCAGAACACGTTGAAGCGCGCCAGCGGCTGCTGATCGGCGGCGTAGGTGCCGTCGGACGCAACCACCAGGATGTGCCGCACTTCGTCGCTCAGGCCGGCGCGCACCTGGGTGATGCGGGGATCAAAGGCGCGAGCGGCGCAGTCGGCGCGCTGCACCAGGTCGAGGCGGGAGGCGATGCTCGAATCCTCAGCCGCGGCGAGCGGATACAAACTTCGCGCGGCAGCGTGCCGGAAGCCGGCTGCCGGGATCTTTGCCGGGCCGCTGGCGATGAGGGCTGCGGTGCGCGCCGCGTGCAGGATGCGCTCGGGCGCGAGGTCGTCGGTGTAGGCGTAGCCGGTGCGCTCGCCGGAAACCACGCGCACCCCGCATCCCGCCGAAATCCCCTGCGAGGCCGACTTTACCAGCGACTCGTCGAGGCTGATGGAAGTGGAAAAGGTGTATTCGAAGTAGAGGTCGGCGTAGTCGCCGCCGGCAGAGAGCGCGGCGGCAAGGTAGCGTTCGAGGTCGCGGTCGGTGAGGCCGTAGCGGTCGAAGAAGAACTTATGTTGGTCCATGTTCCCAACTCGATTATGGCATCCGGCTCCGCCGGCGGGCAAACAAGCGGAAGGAAACGGAGGCCGGCAGCGCGAAACCGTCCTATAATCCGCGCGCTCGATGACGCCCGAATCCCTCGTCCGCCTGCTGGAAGAATTCCTCGCCGAGGCGCGTGATGCCGTGGTCCTGGAGGAAGGCGAGGCGATCTTCGACTTTGCGACGGCACGCTATTCCATCTCCGCCGAGCGCGGCAAGTGTTTGCTGCACCTGTGGTCGGAGGAGCGCAACACCGTACGCCGGGTGCTGGAGGCGGAGGCCAAACGCGACGTGCTTCATCTCACCGTGCAGCGCTTCGGGCAGGCGCGGCCGTCGAAGCTGGAAATCTGCCGGGAGCGCGACCGGCGCCCGCCTTCGCAGCGCAAGGCCGCGCGCGCAACCTATCAGCGGCGCCTGCGCCGGCTGCTGGAGCGCAACTTTCCTGAGTTCAAGGTGGAGCGGCTGAGTTCCGCCATGGACCTGGGGCGCTCGTTCGGCCCGGCGCATGCTCGCGGCCTGCTGCGGCGAAGGCGGACGGCGGTCGCGGTGCTGGGAGTGAACGCTCAGGAGACTCAGGGCACCGTGGACGGCGCGCTCACCATCGGCCTGCTCTGGCTCGACCACTGCCGCCAGCAGCTCGCCGGGCGGGCGGTGGTGGAAGGCCTGAAGCTTTTCCTGCCCGCCGGAGGCGCGGCCGTGGGGCGGGCGCGCATGGCGCATCTGGACCGGGCGGCCGCGCGTTTTGAGCTGTTTGAGGTAAGCGAGCACGAGGACGAGCTGCGCGCGCTCGACACCGCTGACCGCGGCAACATCGCAACCCGCCTGGTGCGGTGTGCGGATTCCGCGGCGCCGCGCGAGCGCCTTCGCGAATCGATAGCGCGGGTGATGGAGCTGGCACCCGATGCAGAGGTGAGCGTGGTTGATTCGAGCGAAATCGCCTTCCGGCTGCGCGGGCTGGAGTTCGCGCGCGCCCGGCTGGCGCCGCTGACGGGATCGTTCCGCAACGTGGAGGAGATCGTCTTCGGTGTGGGCCCCTATGAAGCCGTCCTCAGTGACGACAACGTGGAAGACTTCGCTGGGTTCGTGCGCACCCTTTCGCAGACGCGCCGCGCCGACGGTCCGCGCCACCACGCCCTGTGGAGGATGCAGCCGGAGCGCTGGCTGGAGTCGCTGGTGGTGGGCAACGTTACTGGGCTCGATTCGGGATTCGACGCGGGCGCGGTTTACTCGCAGGTGCCCGCCTTCGCCGCCAGCGACCGCGCCATGATTGACGTGCTCACCGTGACCCGCGAAGGGCGACTGGCGGTGCTCGAACTGAAGGCGGACGAAGACATCCATCTGCCGCTGCAGGGGCTGGACTACTGGGCGCGCGTCGCCTGGCACCATGAACGCGGCGAATTTCAACGCTTCGGCTATTTTCCCGGACGCGAGCTCTCGCCCTCGCCGCCCCTGCTGCTGCTGGTGGCGCCCGCGCTGCGCGTGCACCCTACCACCGACACGCTGCTACGTTATCTCTCCCCGGAAATTGATTGCACGCTGCTGGGCATTGACGAGCGCTGGCGCGAGGGCGTGCGCGTGATCTTCCGCAAGCGAAGAACGTCTACCGCGGATGCACGCGGATGAGATCCATGTGCGATGTTTGATGTTTGATGTGCGATGTTTGAAGCCGCCCTCGCTTCCTCTTCGCCCATCCCGCTTCACACATCACACATCCCACGTCGCACTTCACACATCAAACATCGCCCATCGCCGCCGGCTCGCCCCGGAACACCCGCGAGACGCCGCGCACCAGGCGGCGCAAGGGCAGTTCGCCGCGCTGGTCGGCGAGGAAGATTTCGCCCTGGCGGCTGGAGCGGTAGTACCAGTGCTTGAGCAGCGCCAGGTGCTCCATGCGCTCCAGGGCGGAGATTGAGGAGGAGGAGGAGGAGGAGGAGGAGGAGGCGCGCGCCGGAGCGGGCCGGCCAGCGGCGAGGGCTTCCAGCAGGCGGGCTTCCATCGAAACCGGCTTGCCTTGGCGCTGCTCCAGGGAAAAGGCGATGGGGCCGGAGAGGATTCCGGCGTCCACGCGGAACAGCGCCACCGCGCCCGCATCCGCGGAGCGTTGCACGATGACGCCGGTGACGCGCTCCAGGGGGCGCGCGATTTCCGGCAGCAGGCCGCGCGCGGCCGCCGCCTTTTCCAGGCGCGCGTGAATGGCGGCCGCGGCCTCGAACTCAAGGCTGGTGGACGCGCCTTCGCGCTCGGCCGCCAGGGCCGCGGTGAGCGATTGCCCGCCGGAATCGAGGTAGGCGCGCACGCGGCTGA
>CAZXVY010000339.1:231-3144 GCA_964644115.1 uncultured Terriglobales bacterium | reverse complement strand
GGGGGCGCCTCGCCGGACTTGCTCCGCCAAAGCTCGGAAACTCTCGCGGGCCGAGCGGCCTTTGTGGAGATGAGCGGGTTCGAGCTATCGGAGGTTGGGCCAGCCGCGATGCGGCGCCTGTGGTGGCGGGGGCGGTTTCCGCGCGCGTTTCTGGCAAGGAGCGAAGGGGAGTGCCGCTCCTGGCAGGAAAACTTCATTCAGACCTTCCTGGAGCGAGACCTTCGGCAGTTGGGCGTGCAAGTGCCCGCGGTGACCATCCGTCGCCTGTGGATGATGCTCGCCCACTACCATGGACAACTGTGGCATGCCTCGGAACTCGCCCGGTCATTGGGCGAGACGCACCCGACTGTGAAACGGCATCTGGACATCTTGACGGGCGCGCTCATGGTGCGCCAGTTGCAACCCTGGCACGAAAACCTGGGGAAGCGCCAGATCAAGTCGCCCAAGATCTACCTGAGAGACACAGGCCTCTTGCATGCCCTATTAGGAGTGTCTTCGTTTCGTTCTTTGGAGGGGCATCCCAAGCTGGGAGCGTCGTGGGAAAGCTTCGTTGTCGAAGAGCTGGTTCGCCTGGCAGGTGAGCGCAACGCCTACTTCTGGGGAACCCAGTCGGGGGCAGAACTGGACCTGATGTTGCTGCGGAACGGCCGGCGTTACGGCGTGGAAGTCAAGTATGGCGATGCCCCTCGCCTCACGAAGTCCATGCGGATCGCCCTCGACGACTTAAGACTGCAGCAACTGTTTGTTGTGTATCCAGGGCACCAACCCTACAGCCTGGCGAAGAATATCCGCGTTGTCCCGCTGGAGGTACTCAAGCAGGAACTGTTCTGATCCCAGCTTCTGGAACTGTGGCCTAATCTGCGGGTCATCCTTCGAGCAGCATCTGGAAGGGTTGCTCCAGGGCGCCCACCACCCAGCGCAAAAAGCGGGCGGCGTCGGCGCCGTCAATCAGGCGGTGGTCGTAGGAGAGTGAGAGCGGGAGGCGCAGGCGCGGCTCGAACTTGCCGTCCACGTACACCGGCTCCCAGGCAGCGCGCGACAGGCCCAGGATGGCCACCTCCGGCCAGTTCACGATGGGAGAAAAGTGCGTGCCGCCGATGCCGCCCAGGTTGGTGATGGTGAAGCAGGCGCCTTCCATGTCCGCGGGCGTGAGCTTGCGATTGCGCGCCTTTTCCGCCACCTGCGCCAGCTCGACGGAAATCTGCACCAGGTTCTTGCGGTCCACGTCGCGGATTACGGGCACCAGCAGGCCGCGCTCGGTGTCCACCGCCACGCCCACGTGGTAGTACTTCTTGTAGACGATTTCTTCCCGCGCCATGTCCAAGCTGGCGGCGAACTGAGGATGGATCTTCATGGCCGAGGCCACCACCTTGAGGGCGATGGCGGTCATGGTGAGTTTGCCGCCCACGCTCTCCGCCTTCTTGGAAAACTCGGCGCGCATCTGGTCGAGGCTGCCGATGTCGGCCTTGTCGTGCTGGGTGACGTGCGGCACCGTGTTCCAAGCGTGGCCCAGGTTCACGGCGGTGGCGCGGCGAAGGGCGCGCATGGGCTGGCGATCCACCGGGCCCCACTTCGAGAAGTCGGGCAGCGGACGCTCGGCAACACCCGACGCAGCGCCGACTCCCGCGCGGGCGCGCAGGATAATCTGCTTGGCGTGCTCGCGGACGTCTTCCGGCTGGATGCGGCCGCCGGGGCCGCTGCCCTTGACTGCGGCGATGTCCACGCCTAATTCCCGCGCCATGCGCCGCACGGAAGGCGCCGCGGCCACGAGCTTTGCCGGGCCGGCAGGTGCGGCGGCCGGCGGAGGAGCTGCAACCGACGCTGCCGGCGACGGAGCTTCCGGTGCGGGAGAGGGCGCGGGTTCGGCAGTCCTCGCTGCCGAAGGACTCTGAGGAGGCGCGGCGGGCACGGCTGCCGGAGCTTTCGCTGCGACCCCGGCGGCGTCGTCCACGGTGAGGATCACTTGCCCCACCTTGATCTTCTCTCCCACCGCGACGTGGATCTTGCTCACGCGACCCGCAACCGACGAGGGCACCTCGACGGCAGCCTTCTCCGTCTCCAGTTCGATGACGGCCTGATCCTTGACGATGACGTCGCCCACTGACACCAGCAGCTTCACCAGGTCGCCGGAGTGAACGTTTTCGCCGAGTTCGGGGAGTGTGAAGTCCGCCACGAATTGTTCCTTAGGAGATTGACGGGTCGGCTTTGGCCGGGCTGATTTCCATTTCCTGCATAGCTTTTGCGACCACGTCGGCGCCGATCTGCTTTTCGCGGGCCAGGGCCTGCAGGGTGGCCAAGGTGATGAAGCGGGCGTCCACTTCAAAGAAGTCGCGCAGGGAACGGCGTCCTTCGCTGCGGCCGAAGCCGTCGGTGCCCAGCGCCACCAACGGACGCGGGAACCACTTGGCGATGGAGTTGGGCAGCGCCTTCACGTAATCCGAAGCTGCCACCAGCACCCCCGGGGCGTCCGCCAAACACCGGGTCACATAGGGAACCCGCGGCGGCTCGGCGGGATGCAGCATGTTCCAGCGCTCGCAGGCGTTGCCGTCGCGATAGAGCTCCTTGTAACTGGTGACGCTCCAGACGTCGGCGGCCACCCCGTACTTTTCCTCCAGCATCTTCTGCGCCTTGATGGCTTCGGGCAGGATGGCGCCCGAGCCGAACAGTTGCGCCTTCCGGGTGGACGGCTGGTTCTCCGCCGCCTTCACCTTGTACATGCCTTTGAGGATGCCCTCGCGCGAGCCTTCCGGCATGGGCGGCATGGCATAGGGTTCGTTCATCACGGTGAGGTAATAGAAGATGCTTTCGCTATTGACGTACATGCGCCGGATGCCTTCCTCGACGATCACGGCCAGTTCGTAGGCGAAGGCGGGGTCGTAGCACAGCAGGTTGGGCACGGGATAGGCGAGCAGA
>CAZXVY010000339.1:0-221 GCA_964644115.1 uncultured Terriglobales bacterium | reverse complement strand
CCTGGTGCTGCAAGCCTTCGCCGGCCAGCGTGGTGCGGCCGGAGGTGCCACCCAGCAGGAAGCCACGACAGCGCATGTCGCCGGCCGCCCACGCCAAGTCGCCGATGCGCTGGAATCCGAACATGGAGTAGTAGATGAAAAAAGGAATGGTGTTGATTCCGTGGGTTGCGTACGCCGTTCCCGCCGCGATGAACGACGACATCGCTCCGGCCTCGGTGATG
>CAZXVY010000338.1:0-3150 GCA_964644115.1 uncultured Terriglobales bacterium | reverse complement strand
CCCCAACGCAGCAGGCGGAACATATCGTCGCGGCCCAATCGGCGGAAACCGCGGCCGGTTTGGAGCAGGTGCCACAGGTCGGACGCCGAAGGCTGGTCAATGTCGGGCGGAGTGAACGACATTACCTGGCCGAGGAACCCGCCGAGGCGAGCCAGCACCTCCTGAAACTGCAGATACTTCTGCGCATCCTTCGCGGAAAGCTGCGCGATGCTTTTGGCGGAGCGCGCCGCGTCGTTGTAGAGCAAGAGGGATCGGCCGTCGGGCGCGGGCGCGAACACCCGCGGATCAGGATGGACAAACTCGGCTCCGTGGCGCGCGAGCTGCATGTCGCGCACGATGTCTGGATGTATGGGACCGCAAGCATGCGCCAGAGCCGAACAGCGGAAGCCGGGATGAATCTCCTCGGTGACCGCGCCGCCCCCGACTACCTCGCGACGCTCCAGCACCAGCGGCTTCAGTCCAGCTTTGGCGAGATGCCACGCCGCAACCAGACCGTTGTGTCCCGCGCCTAAAATGATGACGTCGCGCATGGTGGAAGTTAGACGGCTCCGTTCTTCCAGTCCTTCAGGATCTCCATCGCGGCGATGCGTCCGGGCGCGCCCATGATGCCGCCTCCGGGATGGGTTGCGGATCCGCACATATAAAGGTTGCGGATGGGAGTGCGATACTGCGCCCAGCCCGGAACCGGGCGCAGGAAGAAGAGCTGCTCGAGCGACAGCTCTCCCTGGAAGATGTTGCCTTCGGTGAGGCCGAACTCGCGCTCCAGATCGAGCGGCGTCACCACCTGCCGGTGCAGGATGATGTCCTTTATGTTGGGCGCATGCTCGGCGATGGTGTTGATCACGGTGTCGCCGAAGGCCTCGCGCTTCTCGTCCCAGGTGCCTTCGCGCAGCTTGTAAGGCGCGTACTGCACAAAGCACGACATCACGTGCTTGCCCGGAGGAGCGACCGAGGGATCGGTGAGGCTGGGAATCACGATGTCCACGTAAGGACGCCGCGAGTAGTCGCCGTATTTGGCGTCGTCGTAGGCGCGCTCCATGTACTCGACGCTGGGCGAAATGGAGATGGCGCCGCGCAGGTGCGCGCCCGGCCCGGGCAGGCACTTGAAGTTGGGCAGCCCGTCCAGGGCCAGGTTCACCTTGCCCGACGAGCCGCGGAACTTGTAGCGCCGCACTTCCTCCAGGAAGTCGCCGGGCAGGTTGCCCTGCTCGATCATCTTCACGAACGTAAGTTTGGGATCGACGCTCGAAGAAACCAGGTCAGCGTGAAACTCGTCCCCGTTTTCCAGGGCGACGCCGGTTGCGCGGCCGTTCTTTACCAGGATGCGCGCGATGGGCGACTTGGTGCGGATCTCCACTCCCGCTTCGCGCGCCGCTTCGGCGATGGCGTTGGAGATGGCGCCCGTGCCTCCGCGGGCGAAGCCCCAGGAGCGGAACGCACCGTCAATTTCTCCCATGTAATGATGCAGCAGCACGTAGGCGGTGCCCGGCGAGCGCACTCCCAGGAACGTCCCGATGATGCCCGAAGCCGACATCGTGGCTTTGAGCACATCGGTTTCGAACCATTGATCGAGGAAGTCCACCGCGCTCATGGTCATGAGCTGCACCTGGTTGTACTTTTCCTCCGCCGGCAGGGCGCGGAAGCGCTGGCCCAGGAACATGAGCTTGCGCAGCGCGTCGAGCGAGATCTTCGTCGGATCGGGCGGCGTCATGGCCAGGATGGGCTTGACGAAGCGGCACATCTGCAGCATCTCTTTGCCGAACTCCTCGTAGGCTTCGGCATCGAGCTTGGAGTGGCGCGCCAGCTCGCGGCGCGTCTTGCCGTGGTCGTTCACACGCCACAAGTAATCGCCGCTGGGCATGGGCGTGAAGGTGCCGTCGAGCGGCAGCACTTCGAGTCCGTGACGCGGCAGGTCAAGCTCGCGGATGATCTCCGGCCGCAAGAGCGACACCACGTAGGAGCAGACCGAGTACTTGAATCCGGGGAAGATTTCTTCCGTCACCGCGGCGCCGCCGAGAACGTGACGGCGCTCCAGGACCAGCACCTTCTTCCCCGCGCGACCGAGGTAAGCAGCGGTGACCAGGCCGTTGTGGCCTCCGCCAATGACGATGGCATCGTATTTCTGGGGCATGCGCGCGACGGCGGCGCTCCACGTGCAGCGCCGCCAGAAGGAAGAGACATTCTAACGGTCAGTCCCAGCGTGAGTCGAGGACAGCTTCTCGAAGCTACGGCTGACGCGGCAGTTTTGGCCGGTAATCTCTGGGGTCCAAGCAACCATCGTAGGTTGCCCGATCAATCTTGATCCAGTCGGTCTTGTTAATGCCGCGCTTGTTAGGTGTGGTTGGGCTGTCAGGATAAGCACATGCAATCTTTATCCACCGATCCTGTTCCTTAGCAATCAATCGAACCTCCTCTGCGACTTCTGAAAGGTCCTGATCCTGGCTAAAAACCAAAGCCACGTCAAAAGCCTTCTGGTGAGAAAGGCTGATAATGTCTAACGCTATCCTTACGTCAATCCCTTTCTCCTCACCTGTAAGGAAGGTGTGTGTATTGCCGTCAGGCAGCCTCACGGTGCGATTGCGATACCGAAGAGACCGTGTGAAGACGTGAATACCTTGTCGCCCCATCTGAGCCAGCTTTGCTGACCAGAAGTGGCTCCAAAACGGGTCGTCAGCCGGGTTGGGGATCCCCGTGTAGAACCGAACCTGGCTTAGGTTCCAGGCTTGTAATTGGCAAACCCCTTCCGAAATCCTTTGGGCGTCATAGTTCGGATAGGTGTAGCCAAAGGCCTCTTTAGCTGCATGGAAGAGGTTCTGTCCGTCAACAAAAGCGATGGCTCGCTTGAGAGCAGGCTCAAGCATACGTTCCTCTGTATAGAATGCAAAAAAATAACCCCGCCCGAGGCCTTACGGCGAGTCGGACGGGGAGCAATTTCATGGATAGTGTAGCACATTGTCGCATATGGTGGCATATGGTATCGCACTGTGGTACCGGCCGTCCTAGAGGTAAGCGCTGAAGTGACTCGAACCCCATTTCTTGTCGACTGCTTAGGTCGCTGGCTATAATCCGGCTTCCACTGTTTCTGCGTCAGGAGAACGTCCTTGCCCATCGGCACTGCCTTTCACGAACGCACCTTCGGGCTCTGCGAGA
>CAZXVY010000337.1:0-3194 GCA_964644115.1 uncultured Terriglobales bacterium | reverse complement strand
CGGGACGTGGTAGCCGCCGTCGAGGTAGTTGTCCACGAAGACCTTCCAGTTGCAGTTGAGATGGAAGACGCGGCGCTCGACGAAGTGCAGCGACGCCAGCCCGAGAGGCACAAAGCGCGGTGCCATGCGGCCCAGGAAGTCGGTGAGCGGCGCGGCCGCCGGGTCCAGGTTCACGAACACGAACTTTTCCCAGGTGGCAGCCTGCACCGGAACCAGGCCGTTCTGGGCGCGGTCGAAGTTGCGGACGTCGTTGAATTCGGGCACGCCTTTCAGGCTGCCGTCGAGGCCGTAAGTCCATCCGTGGTAAGGGCAGCGCAGATGTTGGGCGCAGCCTTGCGCTTCGGTCATCACCGCGGCAGCATGGTGGCGGCAGACGTTGAAGAAGGCGCGGAGAGTGCCGTCTTCGCCGCGGACGACGACAATCGGTTCTTCGGCAATGGTAGCGGTGATGTACTCGCCGGGCTTGGCCACCTGGTCGAGGCGTCCCACCATCTGCCAGGAACGGCTGAATACGGTGCGGCGCTCCAGCTCGGCGATGCGCGGGTCGGTGTAAAAGGGCGCGGGAATGGTAGCCGCCTCGGCCAGCGGCGCGCGCTCGTTGTAGCCGGCGAGGATGTGTTCGAGGGTTTCCATAGAAGTACTCAGTACCCAGTGTCGAGTACCAGAGTCCAGAGTACAGAGTACAGAGTAAGGCCAGCGACGAAGCCACAGATTACAGCAAGGGAAGGGAATTGCGGAAGGAGGAAGCAGGAAGGAGGAGGGAGGAGGGAGGAGGGAGGAGGGAGGAGGGAGGTTGAGACGCAGTCAATAAAAAGAAAACCAGAAACCAACAACCAACAACCACAAACCAAAAACGAAAAACCAGAAAACAGAAACCAGAAACCAGAAACCGGGAACCGGGAACCGGGTTACACGCTTGCATCAGGCGTGGTTTCGTGTGAAACTCTGCGGTTTGGCGGAGGCGAGATACGATGCTGGCCTTCAAGATGAATGAACTGCTGGAGACACTGGCCAGGTCGGGCAGGCCGTATCGGGAGTTTCTGCGGACCGACTCCATGAGCGCGGGCGTCTATTCGCTGCCCGCAGGCAGCGAAGACAAGCAGATGCCGCACACGGAGGACGAGATCTACTACGTGGTCAGCGGTCGCGGCAAATTCTTCTCCGAGGGCGAGGGCCCACGCCGCAACCGGGAAGTTGGGCCGGGCTCGGTGATCTTCGTCGGAGCCAAGGCCGACCATCGCTTCCACAGCATCACCGAAGACCTGGTGCTGCTGGTGTTCTTTGCGCCGCCGGAAAGTGGTGGGCGAGTAGCGAGTACAGAGTAGCGAGTACAGAGTACAGAGTACCGAGTACCCAGTACCTAGTACCCAGTACCTAGTACCAGAAACCTATCCACGTTGCTGGCCGAGCCAGCGCGAGACCAAGTACAGGGGATAGCTGGCGGCGAGCACCAGGAGCGCGTACACGCTGTTCTGCCTGTCACCCGCGATGGCGGCCACCAGAAACGCAATGGAGAGCACCAGCGCCAGTCCCGTGGTCCAGGGGTAACCCCAGGCGCGGTAGGGACGCGGCGTATGGGGCTCGCGGCGGCGCAGCACCACCAGGGCGATGTAGGCCACAGTGTAGTTGGCCACGAAGAAAAAAGCGGCGATGGCGGCGACCTGCTGAAAGGAACCGGTGAGCAGGAAGGCGACGGCGGCCATCGTGCCCAGCAGCAAGCCGACGGTGGGCGTGCCGCCTGCGTTCACGCGGCGCAGCCCCCTCCAGGCCAGGCCGTCGCAACTCATAGCGTAGGGGATGCGGCTGCAGAACAGGTGATAAGCATTGATGCCGCTGAGCATGGAGATCAGGGTGAGCACGCGCACGATGGTGTCTGCGCGCGCGCCGAAGACGCCGGCCGCGGCGGTGCCGATGGCGAGGTTTTCTCCCGCGAGCCGTCCAATGGGCAGCACGTAGACCAGCGCCAGGTTTACCGCAACGTAGATCAAAGTAATCAGGGCCACGCCGCCGAAGGTGGAGCGGGGCACGTCGCGCCCGGGATTGCGCACCTCCTCTCCGAAATAGATGATGCCGTACCAGCCGTCGTAGGCGTAGATGACCGATTGCATTGAGAGCAGGACGGCCAGCAGAAATGGAAACCCGCTGGGCATGGTGAGCTGCGGCGTGCCGGGAGTGGCTGGCTGCGGATTCGCCAGAGCAAAAAGCGCCACCACCAGGGCCACAAATCCCAGCGCCTTGAGCGCGCTGGTGAGGTTCTGCACCGCCGAGCCCCAGCGGATGCCGCGCCACTGCAGGAGCGCCATGCCGACGGTGACGGTTGCGGCGACGGCGACCTGGGACGCTTGTTTGTGGTCAGTCCAGAAGCGATGCAGTTGCTCCCCCAAATACGGAGACAGCAGGTCACCGGTGTACTCGCCGATGACGATGGAAACCGCGGCGGTGGTGGCGCATTGCGCCAGCCAGTCGGTGCAGCCGACGGCGAACGCCGGGAACTCGCCCAGGGCGCGGCGCGTGAACACGTAATAGCCGCCGGAGCGCGGCATCATGGCGCCCAGCTCGGAAATGGAAAACGCTCCCAGCAGCGCGTACAGCCCGCCTACCACCCAGACGCCCACCATGAACCACGGGTCCGGCAAGCGGGCCGCGACTTCGCCCGGCGTGCGCAGGATGCCGGCGCCGATGGTGTTGCCGATCACCACCGCCAGCCCGAAGCCCACGCCCAGGACGCGCAGCAGTCCGCCGCGCGCCGGCGCGGCGCCGGCAGCGGGCGAAGATGCGATGGGTTGCGGCGGGGTCAGGGTGGACATGGGGTCGTGGATTATCCCATGGAGAGGTCGTCAGGCACTTCCAGCGGCGTGCCGCATTGGCGGCAGATGACGGCAGAGCAGTCGCCGCAGGTGAGGGGATCGGAAACCTCCTGCGCGCATTGCGGGCAGTACAGCGGCTGCGGTACGGGTTCTGCGGTTTGAGCCATGAAGCGTGGAAATGTAGCATACAAGTGAGCTGGCCAGAAAAACCAAGATCCCTCGACTGCGCCCGCCCTGCGGCCCGCCGCAGGCGGGCTCGGGATGACAATCATCCATGGTTGAACCAGCTACCTAGTTCCTGAACTATGACTCCCGACGAAATCCTGCAAGCCGAATTCAATCGCTGGGCTGAAGAAGGCCGCGGCGAGGAGATGGAGCGCCACCATC
>CAZXVY010000336.1:0-3199 GCA_964644115.1 uncultured Terriglobales bacterium | reverse complement strand
CAAGCAGTTCCTCAAGGAGAACAAGGACATCTTCGCCCGCCTCGAGGCCGAAGTGCGCAAGGCCGTCGGCCTGGTGGCCGTGGAGAAACCCCAAGCCGCGGCGGGACCGGTGGCGGTAGAAGCGGCGAAGGCGGTAAGAAGATAGGCGTGGGTGTTTAAGTAGGGGCTCACGTACAAGTTGAATTGTCATCCCGAGCGGAGCCCCGCCTTGCGGGGCGAAGTCGAGGGATCTTGGTTTTCATGCGAGAGCACCACTATTACGTCTACATTCTGACCAACTGCTCGCGCCATCCGCTTTATACCGGAGTTTGTCATTCGGTTGAACAGCGACACGCCGAGCACAAGGATAGGGTCGATCCAGACTCCTACACGGCGCGATACAGCCTGAACCGCCTCGTCTATTTCGAGCGCCTTCAGTACAACAAGAATGCCATTGCGCGTGAAAAACAGATCAAGCGATGGTCGCGCGCCAAGAAGATTGCACTAATTGAGTCCGTCAATCCGAAGTGGGACGATCTGAGCCGGGAATGGGGACAGCCGATTGACTTCGAAGAGATCGTGAGGAAGGCGCGGGAAAAACAGCAAAACCAAGATCCCTCGACTGCGCCCCGCAAAGGCGGGGCTCCGCTCGGGATGACAAGGGGAAATGAGATTGCTTGAATCAAACGTCGCTGTCGGTGTCCGCTTTACCTCCTCCTCGTTGGTAGTGGACCTTGCGGACGGCAGGCAGGTGTCTGCGCCGCTGGACTGGTTTCCGCGCCTGCGCAAGGCTTCGGCGCGCCAGCGGCGGGATTTTGAGCTCATCGGCGGCGGCATCGGCATCCACTGGCCGCTGCTGGACGAAGACATCTCCGTAGAAAACCTTCTGCTCCCCAAGGCGCTAGTCAGAGCTCGAAAAGCGCCGGGGAGCACACGTTCGAGATAATCAGCTCGCAGCCGCCAAATCAGGGCCGGGAGCCTAATGCGTCCTAGTTTCCAGTTGGCCGCTCGCGACTCGAAACTTGAAACTCGAAACAGTTCCCCTGCTAGAATCCGGTCAGCGGCGGAGCCGCGCCCGAGCCCGTGAAGAAAGTCATCGCCATCTACCCCGGTTCGTTCGACCCGCTGACCAACGGGCATCTCGACCTGATCGAACGCGGCAGCAAGATCTTCGACGAGCTCATCGTGGCCATCCTGCGCAATCCGGAGAAGGCCCCGCTGTTCTCGCTGGGCGAGCGCCGGGAGATGCTGGAGGCCATGACTCGCGGCTTCCGCAACGTCACGGTGGACACCTTCAGCGGGCTGCTGGTGAAATACGCGCAGCGCAAGAAGGCGGGAGCGGTGTTGCGCGGCATCCGCGCCATCAGCGATTACGAGTACGAGCTGCAAATGGCGCTGATGAACCGCAAGCTGGAGCCGCGCCTGGAGACCGTATTCATGATGCCGGCCGAGCAGTATTCCTACCTGAGCTCGCGCCTGGTGAAGGAAATCTTCCAGCACGGCGGCTCGGTGCGCGGCCTGGTGCCGGCAGTGGTGGAAGAGCGGCTGCGCGAGAAAGTGAACGCAAATCCGGAAGGCCTGTCGCGCCGCCGCCGGGCCGCAACCGGAACCTAGATTCGGAACACCGAGGAGCGACATGTCCACAGCGACGGAAAAGCTGATGAGCGACCGCATCAACCGCATCGAGATCTCGGCCACGCTGGCCATGGTGAACGAGGCGGAGAAGCTGCGCGCCGCCGGCAAGGACCTGGTGGACTTCGGCGCCGGCGAGCCCCATTTTGCCACCCCCGAGCACATCAAGGATGCGGGCATCGCCGCCATCCGGGCGAACTTTACCAAGTACACGGCGGTAGCGGGCACGGCCGAGCTGCGCGATGCCATCGTCCGCCGCCACGCCGCCGACTTCGGCTCCAGCTACCGCCGCGAGGAGTGCATCGCCTCCGTGGGCGGCAAGCACGCGCTGTTCAACACCGTGCAGGCGCTGGTGGACCACGGGGACGAAGTCATTATCCCCGTGCCCTACTGGGTGTCGTTCAAGGACATCGTGCAGTACGCGGGCGGCAAGTGCGTGTACGTGGAGTGCGACGAGCAGCGCGGCTTCGCCCTCACCGCGGAGATGATCGAGCGCGCCCTCACGCCCCGCACCCGCGCCATCATCCTCAATTCGCCCTGCAACCCATCGGGCGCGGTGATGAGCGACGACGACCTGCGCGCCATTGTCCGCTTGGCGCACGAGCGCGGCATCTACGTGTTCTCCGACGAGTGCTACGTGTATCTGAACTATGCCGGGCGCCCTTTTTCCGCGGGCTCGATTACCGAGGCGCGCGAGCACCTGGCGGTGGTGGGATCGCTCTCCAAAACCTACGCCATGACCGGGTGGCGCATGGGCTACACGCTGGCCCCGGCGCACATCGTCAGCGCCCTGCAGAAACTGCAGAGCCAGTCCACGTCGAATGCGACCTCCATCGCGCAGAAGGCTGCGGTGGCGGCGCTTAGCGGGCCGCAGGACTGCGTTGAGGAAATGTGCGCGGACTACATCCGGCTGCGCGACCGCGTGGTCGCCGGGCTGCGCTCCATTCCGGGCGTCACCTGTGTGCAGCCCGAGGGCGCCTTCTATGCGTATCCCAACATCTCGGCGTTCTTTGAGCGCGGCGGTTTGAAGTCCGCGTCCGACGTCAGCCGCCGCCTGCTGCACGACGCGGGCGTGGTCACCGTGCCGGGCGAGGGCTTCGGGACGCGCGAGCACATCCGCGTGTCCTATGCCACCTCGGCGGCGGAGATTGACAAGGGCCTGGAGCGCATGCGGCAGTTCTTCGAGACGCTCTGATGCTTTTCAACGCCGAGAGCGCAGAGATCGCATGAGGAATACATCGGCCTGCGAGAGCCAAACGCCAGAAGCTAAGAGCTAAAGGCTAAGAGCTAACAGCCAAGTGCCCGACCTCTACCCACTCCTGCTTCTGCCCGACTTCCGCGAGCGCGTGTGGGGAGCGCGCGATCTCTCGCCCATCTATCCCAACTACAAGGTTGAGGGTGAGCCCATCGGAGAAGTCTGGCTGACGGGCGACGAGTGCCGCGTGGCCAACGGCCCGCTGGCCGGGCAGACACTGGGTGATCTCGCCAAGCGCTTCGGTCGCGACCTGGTGGGCGAGGCTGCGCCCGACCCGCATCGCTTCCCGCTGCTGCTCAAGTTCCTGTTCCCGCGCGAAAAACTCTCGGTGCA